>JAFZQL010000150.1 GCA_017620435.1 Erysipelotrichaceae bacterium | reverse complement strand
GTCGATATCCCTGTCGAGAATCTGTCCGAGAAGCCTGAGACTGTCGTTGTAAAGACGAAAGAAGAAGAACCTAAAGAAGAAAAGACTGCTGAAGCTGAACCTGTCAAGGAAAAAGAAAAGCCTGTAGAGAAGCCTAAGAAACAGCCTAGAAAGCCTCTGACACCAAAACCGGAATACAAGTCCAAGTTCGAAGACTTCGCCGATGCTTCCAAGAAAGAAGAAGCGAAAGTTGAAACAAAGAGACGCAAGAAGAAAGACGACGAAGACCGCAGAGTCAGAGCAGAAGATCTAGAAAAGAAGGAATATGACGAGAAGTTCAAGCCGGTATATTCCGATGAAGAACTGGAAGAGATCGAAGCGCAGGAAGCGGAAGAATTCGAAAACTCATGGATCAACGATGACGACATCGACTTCGATGAATATGAGGATTACTACGAGGAGAACTAAATGAAGAAGATCCCGATGCGCAGATGTCTGGCGACAAACCAGTCTTTCCCAAAAAAAGATCTATTGCGTATTGTGAGGACTCCGGAGGGAGAAGTCAAAGTGGATCTGACAGGAAAATTAAACGGCCAGGGCGCATATCTTTCCCGAAGCATGGAAGCCCTGCAGATTGCCAGAAAGAAAAAGGTTTTTGACCGTGCTCTAGAAACAGAAATACCGGAAGAGATCTATCAGGAGATCGAAAGGATTATCGATGGATAGTATCCTGAAGCTTCTTGGTCTGGCTTACCGGGCCAGGAAGACGGTATTGGGTGAAGAAGTGCTGAAGCAGATAAAGAAGGTTAAAGTTCTGTTTATTGCTTCCGATACTTCTGAAAAGAACAGGGAACGTTATGAGAAGAAGTGCAGTTTCTACAAGATCCCGCATATCGACCGGTTTGAAGGGTCGCAGCTTTCCGAAGCCATCGGCAAACGGAATGTAAAAGTGATCGGAATAACAGATCCGGGTTTTGCGGAAACGATACTGAAGAAGATTTAAAAGGAGGAATGCCATGGCGAAACAGACGTACAAGAAACATCTCAATAAGAGACCAAAAAACACGCAGCCTTTTGAAAGAAAGTCTGAAGAAAAAGTTACAGCGATCACTTATCAAGAGGGTATCACCGTTGGAGACCTGGCAAACAAGCTGAAAAAGAATTCCGGCGAAATCATCAAGATTCTATTTATGCTTGGCAAGATGGTTACGATCAATTCAACGCTGGATGACGAGAACGTTGAACTGGTCTGCATGGAATTCAATGTCGATGCGACGAAAGAAGAACCGCAGGAAGATGAAACGCTTTTTGATACAGAAGAAGATGATCCGAAGGATCTGAGAGAAAGAGCTCCGATCGTTACGATCATGGGTCATGTCGACCATGGCAAGACGACACTGCTGGACTATATCAGAAATTCCAGAGTCGTGGAAGGAGAGTTCGGCGGCATCACCCAGCACATCGGTGCCTACCAGGTGGAAGTCAACGGCAAGATGGTCACTTTCCTGGATACGCCTGGCCATGAAGCTTTTACGGCAATGCGTGCCAGAGGCGCCAGCGTTACGGATATTGCGATCATCGTTGTCGCTGCAGATGACGGCGTCATGCCGCAGACGATCGAAGCGATCGACCATGCGAAAGCCGCAGGTGTGCCGATCATCGTTGCAATAAACAAGATGGATAAACCTGGTGCAAATCCGGACAAAGTCAGAAATGCCCTGGCAGAACTGGATCTGATGCCGGAAGAGTGGGGCGGCGATACGATCTTTGTGGAATGTTCCGCAAAAACAGGCGAGGGCGTTCAGAATATTCTGGAAACGATCCTGGTCGTAGCGGAAGTCAGAGATCTGAAGGCGAATCCGAAGAAACTGGCGACAGGTACAGTTATCGAAGCGAAGCTGGACAAGGGAAGAGGTCCTGTATCGACGCTGCTGGTACAGAACGGTACATTGAGACAGTCCGATTCCGTCGTCGTAGGAACCTGCTATGGCAAGGTACGTAAGATGACATCGGATCTGGGTAAAGAAATCACGGAAGCGCTGCCTGGTACACCGGTTGAGATCATCGGTCTGAACGATGTTCCGGTTGCCGGAGACAACTTCAAGGTATTCGAAAATGACAAGGATGCCAGAGCGGTTGCACAGGCCAGAGCGAGAGCCCGTATTGAAAAAGAAAGAAATGCTTCCAGTGCCATGACGCTGGATGACCTGAAATCGCAGATCGATGCCGGAGGCGTCAAGGAGATTCCGGTCATCGTCAAGTCGGATGTTACCGGTACAGCAGAAGCTGTCGCATCATCGCTCAGCAAGATCGATGTCGACGGCGTCAAGGTCAATGTCATACGTAGAGCTGCGGGAACGATTACGGATTCCGATGTCATTCTGGCTTCCGTATCTCATGCGGTCATCTATGGTTTCAACGTAAGACCGGATGCCAATGTCAGAAAGAAAGCGCAGGACGAAGGTGTTGAAATCAGACTGCACAACATCATCTACAAGGCCGTAGAAGAGATGGAAGCAGCCATGAAGGGCATGCTGGAACCTGTATATGAAGAGGTCGTCATCGGTCAGGCTGAAGTCAGAAAGACCTATAAAGTATCCAAGATCGGTACGATTGCCGGATGTATGGTCACCGAAGGCAAGATCGTCAGAGACAGCAAGGTTCGTCTGATCAGAGACGGTATCGTCATCTACACGGGCAAGATCGCATCTCTCAGAAGATTCGAGAACGATGCCAAAGAAGTTGCCGAAGGTTATGAATGTGGCCTGACGATCGAAGGATACAACGACATCAAAGAGCTGGATATCATTGAAGCGTTTGCCGATCAGGAGGTAAAGGCGGAGTAATGGCAAGGATCAACAAGATCGATTCGATCCTGTTAAGAGAGATCTCGATGATCATCTCAAAAGAGATCAATGATCCGAAACTTGGCTTTCCTACCGTTACGGAAGTCGATGTAGCTCCCGATATGAACAGTGCCAAGGTCTATGTTTCTTTTCTGGGAAAGAACTACATGAAAAGGGACGGACTGGAGGCATTGAGAAGAGCCAAAGGCCATATCAAGAGTGAACTGGCTAAAAGAGTCAGACTGAGAAAGATTCCCGATCTGACTTTCGTTGTCGATGATACGCTGGACAAGGCCGACAGGATCGAAAAGATATTAAGCAAGGAACATGAACAGTAAGGTGCTTTTAAGCGCCTTTTTTACAGGAGGGATAAATGAATCAGAAAGAAGCGTTAAAGACATATAAAGAATTCAATGAGAAGATCAAGGCCTATATTCTCGTATTGAGTACGACGGATATCGACAGGCTGACGGTTGCGCCAAGAAAGGGAAGCGCTTATCGAAACAAGATGCTTTCCATCATCGAGGGAGAACTGTATGAACTGCAGACGGATAAGAAATACGTTGACGCGATCCTTTATCTGTCTAAACTCGATCTGGGAGAGACAGCCAACAGGGATATCGCTTTGGCAAAGAAATCGCTGGAAAACATCCTGAAGTTTACGAAAGAAGAAACCATGGAATTCTCCCTGGCGATGATGAACAGTTATGAAGCCTGGTACGATGCCAAGAACAAGAATGACTACAGGATATTTGAACCGCATCTTTTGAAACTCATTGAAATGTCAAAGATTAGGTTGCAGAAACGCGATCCGAAGATGCATCCGTACGATCTGGCACTGGATGATTTTGAAGAGGGAATGAATCGCAAGAAATACGACAGATTCTTTTCTCTGATCAAGAAAGAATTGCTGCCTCTGATCAGAAAGATAGACAAGAAAAAGGACTATATCGACGATTCTTTCCTTTATTTGTACTATCCGGCAGAAAAACAGGCCATATTCATGAAAGACATCATGAAGTATATCGGTTTTTCTTCCGACTGGGGATATATGGCTACGACGGAACATCCTTTTACAGATTCCCTGTCGAGGAATGATGTCCGGGTAACGACAGCCTACGATGAGCACAACATCACTTCCGCGATCTTCTCTTTGATCCACGAGTGCGGACACGGCTTCTATGACCATCAAGTCGATCCGAAGTTCGATGCTTATCCTTATCTGCATCAGATGTCTTCCGGGATGCATGAATCGCAGAGCCGTTTCTTCGAGAATTATCTGGGAAGAAGGAAATCTTTCTTTAAACTTCTCTACCCGAAACTTCAGAAGCTCTTCCCGGAAAACCTGGGCAATGTATCGCTGGATGATTTTATCCGGGCAGTCAATGTATCCAGGTGCTCGCTGATCAGAACGGATGCGGATGAACTGACTTATCCGATCCATATCCTGATCCGTTACGAACTGGAAAGAGAGATATTCGAAAACAAGATCGATCTGGGCAGACTGGATCAGCTCTGGGACGAGAGATACGAGAAATATCTTGGCATTAAAGCAGACAAAGCGTCTGAAGGCATCCTGCAGGATGTTCACTGGTCGGGAGCTTCTTTCGGCTACTTCCCGACTTATGCACTTGGCAGTGCGATCGGAGCGCAGATCTTCCACAAGATGCAGGAAGATCTGGATATTGACGGGCTTCTGGAGAAAGGAAAGTTCTCCAGGATCACCGATTATCTGAAGAAGAACATTCAGCACTACGGCGCTTTGTATACGTTTAATCAGATCCTGCTGAAAGCGACAGGAAAAGAATTTGATCCGCAGTACTATATCGATTATCTGAAAAACAAATACATGGATCTTTACGGAATAAAGAAATGAATACAGCAAAGATAGAGCTGCATCTTCATCTGGACGGTTCACTGAACATCGCCTGGGCTTACCGGAAAGCGCTGCAGCGGAATGTGATAGAAAAGGGTACAAGTTTTGAAGATTTCTACAATATCCTTTTTGCCAGAAATCTGGCGCATTCCGCGGAAAGTATCAGGAAATTTGAGCTGGTCTGTGATCTTCTGCAGACCTTTGAAGACCTCTACGATGCGACTTATGATCTGTGCAGGAGGCTGAATGACATCGGGATCATCTATGCGGAGATCCGTTTCGCTTCCCAGCAGCACTGTAAAAAGGGCCTGAGTCAGCTGGATGCGCTGCAGGCGGTCATAGACGGCGCTGATAAAGCCATGCGGGAGATGGATATCAGAACAGGAATCATCAACTGTCTGATGCATAAAGGGGATTCTGCCTCCTTTAATGAAAAAGAGAATCTGGAAGCCATAGAAGCTTCAGAAAAACTGTTCGGCAATGGATTGGTAGGCATGGATCTGGCAGGATATGAAAACAACTGTGATTTCAAGGAATACGCTCCTTTGTTTCGGATCGTAAAAGAGAAGGGAATACCTTTCACCCTGCATGCCGGGGAGATGGGTATCGGAGAACACATTCTGGATGCTCTGGCAATGAAGCCGGATCGTATCGGACACGGCATCGACTGTATGCAGGATCAAAGATACATCGATGCCTTGAAGGCCGCAGAAATTCCTTTGGAGGTGTGCGTTTCATCCAATGTCAAAACGACGATGAACTATGCTTCCCATCCGATCAGAAGGATGATTGAAGCAGGATTAAAAGTAACAGTCAATACGGATAATATGATATTTGCCAGAACGGATCTGGCAAATGAACACAGCCAGCTTAAGATGATCGGCATCGAGGAAGCGTTTCTGATTCAGAGTACTTACGATTCGCTTGATGCCGCATTCTGTGATCAGAAAACAAAAGATCAGCTGAAGCAGAAGCTTGATAAAGATTTCAGACGATAAAAAAGCTCTCATGACTGAGAGCTTTGTTTTGAATTATTTGCTTTTCTTCGCAGCCTTTTTGGCAGCCTTTTTGGCAGCTTTCTTTACTTCCTTTTTAGGAGAGTGCTTGATAGCGGCCTGAGCGGCAGCCAGTCTGGCGATTGGAACTCTGTAAGGAGAGCAGGATACGTAAGTCAGTCCGACTTTATCGCAGAATTCGATAGAAGCAGGATCTCCGCCGTGTTCGCCGCAGATACCGAGCTTGATGTTCGGACGGGTCTCTTTACCGAGTTTAACGGCCATTTCAACCAGTTTGCCTACACCATGCTGATCCAGTCTTGCGAACGGATCCTGTTCATAGATCTTGGCATCATAGTATGAGCCTAAGAACTTGCCTGCGT
>JAFZQL010000149.1 GCA_017620435.1 Erysipelotrichaceae bacterium | reverse complement strand
GGGAGAGTTTTCCGGCGTGTCCCCGTGGAGCTATCCTATCGAAGAAAGCTGGAACGCTGCAGCGCACATCTACGAATAAAAGATTTATTATTTCCGGTTCGCAAAGATGGTTCATTAAAACATTGATTTATAGACGCTATTCAAAAGAATAACGTCTTTTTCATAAGGACTTGAAGTATGGATCACACTTTGTACAATGAGGCATAGATGAAACAGGAGATAGTTATGGCACTTGCAGATTACATCGACAATAAACCGGTAATTGAAACGGGACGGCTGATCATCAGACCGATGCGAGTTTCGGATGTTCCGGCACTGAAGAAATGGATGCCGGACAGATCGATCTATACCTACTGGGGCAAAGGTCCAAGTAAGGCCGAAATGAATCCGGAACTTCTGTTTGCGAAAACAGAAAGACCGACAAAGAGTTTTCATCTGGGAATCGCTGAAAAGCATAATGATGAAGTGATCGGCGATCTCTGGGTCTATCTGATCGAGAATGACAGAATGGCTCAGATTGCGATCAGATTGGCGAAAGTTCAGCAGGACAAGGGTTACGGGACAGAGGCTCTGAAGGCTATGACAGGTTTTTGTTTCGCGAATACGGAGCTGAAAAGACTTTGGACACAGGTCGATGTCAGGAATACCGCTTCATGCAGGATGCTTGAAAAGTGCGGATATTTGAAAGAAGGTCTGATCAGACAGGGAAAGATGGTCAATACCTGGTGTGACTATTACATATACGGGATATTGAAGACCGATATTCAGCAACAGTAAGATAGACAGTTCGTAATCTCATAGTTTTACAAATAGAAAAAAAAGACTTCGTTTTATTACCGAAGTCTTTTATTCTGGATTAATCTTCGACTGCAGAATCGATATAGCCCAACTCTATGTACAGCTGATAGTAGTCGTCGTAAAGACCGCATACCGCATCCATGCCCATGTTCGTACTGAAAGCCTTCTGCAGCACCAGAGGCCAGGATCCGTACTTTTCATAAAGCTGATCCGGTGTCGGTCCTTCCTCGTGTCCGTAGGTTTCCAGATTGCTTTCCTTGATCTTCGCAAGACCTTCGGGATCATTCTCGTAGGACTGCAGACGCAGACGGTTTCTCTCTTCAGAAACGGCTCTGGCCATCTCCTCGATGGACGCTCCCTCGTCTCTCATCCGGTAAAGAATATCCGTCATGGAATCCATCTCCTCATGATACTGCTGCCTCTCCTGTTTTGCCGAAGCGACAAATTCCGGATCGCTCCAGTCGTAGTCGGCGAAAGTTCCCAGCCTTGTCGATTCAGGATCCGGTGAAAAACCGTACACGGCATTCTCATCCTCGATGATGTCCTTCATGGCCTCAGGATTGTCCCTAGGGTCATGCACATAGCGGAATACTTCCGTTTCCTGACTGTCCGGCATTACTTCTTCCGGCTCGACAGGAGCTTGATTACAGCCCGTCAGCATCGTTGCCGCAAGGATCGCGGCCAGCATGATTCTAAAACAGTTCTTCATCTCTTCTCTTTTCTATCATGAATAATAGTACTACACCCGGGAACACTTGACAAAGTCATGATCTGTATCTGTAGATCAGTATTCGGTCTATAATAGTAATATATGACGAAAGAGAGACTGTTAATGATGAAGAAAACAAGAATCACCCTTATTCTGGCTATGCTGTTTATGCTGCTGCTGAGCGGCTGCGGCGCAGTCAAGTTCGAGATCAATTCCTCTTCCAAGAAAGCCAGCATCAAGATCAGCGACGTGGAAGACGGAACCTATGCGGAAATATCGACGATGACCGTATCCGGCGGGAAAACGGTTCATATCGATTCTTCTCTGAACAAGGGAAAACTGAAGATAGAATTCGCCGAAGCGATCTTAGTATCCTCGGCCGATGAAGTGGACGAATACGTAGCCGGCAACATCGTCGAGACCGTAGAAGTAGGTCCGGGCGAGAACCTTGAAGTAACGATCGATCCGGGAAGATATGTCGTTCAGCTGACGACTGTCGGTCAGACGGAAGGAACAGTAGAGATCAACATCAACTGATCATGATATGGACTTCGGCAATAAAAGCCGAAGTCTTTTAAAATATCTGCTTCAACTATATAATTCAATTAAGAAACAAGAAGCATATCCTACTGTTATCCGATATACATAAATAAGGGGGTATATCCATGAAACATACTATAAAGAAAATCATCACAATGATGCTGGCGATCGTCATGGCCATGGGCATCATGGCTTTTGAAAGAAAGACGGTAGATGCAGCCATAACAGAAGTGACCTGGGATCATTCCGTCTGGGGAATTATAAATATTACCGGTACTTCATTTAGTACAGAAGATGTCACAATGAATGTTTCAGATGGGGTTGGTTTTGCAGCTTTTGATGAGTTAGCCCATATTTTTAATAATTACGGCGGAGCAGTTACTTTCACCGCCAATGAAGGTAAAGGCAATTTCATGTCAATCACGATTGTGACTCAAAACCAAGTATCTGATAGTCCTGAAGGATGGACAGCAAAAGGCGGAAGCTTCATATGGACAGGCGAAAGCGATACAGTTGCGTTCGGCGTTACATCGGATATACGTTTAATAGAGAGAATCATATTCGTGATGAGTACCGGCGATCTCGAACCAGAACCCGATCTCGTTCTGAATGTAACTCCTCCAAAATGCGGAGTGTCCATAACCTCTGGAGTAGGCTGGTCAACCCCTTCTCCGGAAGTGGAATTTAGTGGGAACTACATTCTGGTCCATGCCTATTATTTTGAAGGCAATATGCCGTTTAACGGAATCTATGAAGCAGGAGAAGATTTCTATATTGATATTTGTTTCTACCCTAAAGATGCCAGTTTGGTCGATGGAAGCGATGTTGTGATCAGCCTGAATGAAGGCATTGAGATTATCGAAGATGATTATGTCTACGATGATGGCTCTATGAGATTTAGTATCAAAGGAAAAGTAGGTTCAGACTGCGAGGTTGAACCTGATCCGACACCTACGCCTGAACCTGATCCGACACCAGATCCTACACCTGTTCCTATCCCTAAGACCGGTGTTGATGCTGCTGATCCTTATGTATTATTCAGGAACATCAGCTTGCTGGGAGTCTGTCTGATCGGCTCTGTCTTATTCATCACAAAAAAGAAATAATCCAAAACAAGGCGGATAATCTTATCCGCTTTTTTATGCTATTTAGCACATCATAAATGTCGCCTGTGAAACGACCTGTTTATTTGAAATAAACACGATAATAAAACCGGAGGTAAGAAGAATGAAAATAGATGAAAAGAAACTGGTTGAATATCTTGAAACGCACATCGGTGAGAACACCACAACTTTCCGGCTGGCGAAGGAATGCTCGCTTACTCAAGACGATGAGATGGATTTTAAAGAGGATGAACTCATCAGAAGGATCGCCGAAGAAAACGGTTATAAACTGAATGCCGATTATCACGCATATGAGGAACTGGGCATGCCGTGGGTGATCGATTTCTACATTGAAATCGCCGATGTGGAAAAGAACATGGAGTGGATCAACAGCGGACTACAGTCGAGGATGAAAGCAGAACTGATCGAACAGGAGTACGGCATATACAACAACTGGGAAAGGCTAGTCGGGTTCAGACTCAGCATCCCGTGGCAGATCAAGAAGATGTATGACGAGATCTGCAATGAACTGGAGGAAAATGAAAAAGCCGGCATCCTGAACGATTAGATGCTACAATAGTATTGCATCGGAGGACAGTGTGCCGTAGCACAGGGGATCGTAAGTATTTATACTTGCAGGCCGCCTGTTGGATAAGATGTCGGGTGAGCCCGGTAGTGAAATCGTTTTTCATGCCGGGCTTTTAGTTTCCGGCAAGACAGGAGGTAGAAACATGACAGAAGTAAGATTGCTTCCTCTGGAAGAAGAGGACAGGGAACAGTTCATCAAAGACAATCAGTGGGCCTTCAAGT
>JAFZQL010000148.1 GCA_017620435.1 Erysipelotrichaceae bacterium | reverse complement strand
TCCTTGGTGACACGGTAAGGTTCCAGCAGTCTGATTCTTTCAGCCCAGACATCGTCAGGTTCGCCCATGGATACCCAGATATCGGTATAGATGACATGTGCGCCTTTTGTGCCTTCCTTGACGTTTTCCGTCAAAGTGATGGTGCAGCCGTTTTCTTTTGCAATAGCCTTGCACTGTTCAACCAGTTCAGGGGCAGGCATCTGCTCTTTAGGTCCGCAGGCTACGAAGTTGATGCCGAGTTTTGCACAAACGACCATCAGCGAGTTGCCGACGTTGTTTCCGGCATCACCCATAAATACGAGCTTCTTGCCTCTCATGTCGCCCAGGTTTTCTTCTGCGGTCATGATGTCCGCCAGCATCTGGGTCGGATGGAACTGTGTCGTCAGACCGTTCCATACAGGAACACCGGATTTCTCTGCCAGTTCTTCAACGATGGACTGGTCGAATCCGCGGTATTCGATACCATCGTACATTCTGCCCAGAACTCTTGCGGTATCTTCCAGTGATTCCTTCTTGCCCATCTGGGATGATCCCGGATCCAGATAAGTAACACCCATGCCCAGGTCTCTGCCGGCTACTTCAAACGAAGTACGGGTTCTGGTGGATGTTTTTTCGAAAAGCAGTACGATCTGTTTTCCTCTTAAATAATCGTGCGGAATGCCGTTTCTCTTCATGTTCTTGAATTCTTTGGCCATGTCCAGCAGATAGCGGATCTCAGCAGGCGTGAAATCCAACAGCTTCAAAAAGCTACGTCCTCTTAAATTAACTCCCATTGTTTTACTCCTTCTATTAGTCTTCTCTCCACAGAGGCATAGACATACATCTAGGGCCTCCTCTTCCTCTTGACAGTTCTGCGCTAGGGATCGTAATGACATTCAGTCCTTTTTCCCTCAGGATCGCGTTGGTAACATCGTTTCTTTCGTAACAGATGATCGTTCCCGGAGCGATGCACAAGGTATTGGATCCGTCGTTCCACTGTTCCCTGGCTGCCGCGATCATATCATCGCCTCCGCACTGGATCAGTTCAACGTTCTTGACACCGGTATACTTTTCCAGTATTTCTTCCAGCTTCATATCCAGACGGACGATATGCAGATCGTCAGGATTCTTGTCTTCTCTCATCGAAGGCGTGATCTCATAGACTTCCAGCGGTCCGATGATAGCCGGATGGACCGTATACCTGTTGTAATCGATCATTGTAAATACGGTATCCAGATGCATGAAAGCACGCGATTCCGGGATCTTGAACGCCAGAACGGTACGGATCTTGCAATTCGGATCATTGAACAGATTCCTTGCCGCCATTTCAATGGCATCCGGAGATGTTCTTTGTGAAATGCCGATCGCCAGGACCGTTTCCGTCAGGTTCAGCACGTCTCCGCCCTCGATATTCGCATGATAGTCGCGGTCGTAGTAGCGTTTCACCAGACCGGCGAAATCAGGATGATACTTGAAGATATAATCCGCATAGATCGTTTCCCTGTTTCTGGTCGGGAATCTCATCCGGTGCAGGAATACGCCGTTTCCTACGGAAGCAAACGGGTCTCTCTGGAAATAGAGGTTCGGCATCGGATCGACGATCAGATCATCATCCGGTGCGATCCTGTCCTGCAGAGAATAAGCCTTGACGGAAGAACCCATTTCTTCTTCCATTTCCTTCATCGTAATGCCTTCCATGGTTTTTAGAACAAGTTCCTTGCCCTGATAATGCTTTACCATGTACTGGTACAGTTTGTCCTGCCATCTCTTGGTCTTGATGTTTCCTTCCGAAAGCCACTGATAGACAAACTGTTCCACCAGTTTCGGATACAGGTCCAGCACTTCCGTCATCAGATCTTCCAGATAAACGACTTCTACGCCGTTGTCTCTTAAAGCCTTGGCAAAAGCGTCGTGCTCTTCCTGCGCGACTTTCAGATACGGAATATCATCAAACAGCAGTTCGTTCAGAGAATCAGGCGTCAGATTCAGCAGTTCCCTTCCCGGACGATGAAGTAAAACCTTCCTTAAAGGCTTTATTTCACTAGTTACATGAATTCCTTTCATTATCTCTCCTTTATTGCGACACATGTATACGCTTACATATATCTTATCTATCTTAATTCTATCAATGGTGAATCATAATGTTAGGACAAATGCTTTCGGAAACATTGTAATTTTTGGAAATTGTATAAAAGAAAAGCCGCATTTTCATCATTGCGGCTGTTTTTTCTAATGGCGTCCATGAAGGGACTCGAACCCCTGACCGTCCGCTTAGAAGGCGGATGCTCTATCCAACTGAGCTACATGGACAGCATAACTATACTAACATCTTTGTTTTAGAAATTCAATATTGAAATTCCCTAAATAGATGATAAGATAATATCGATATGTGCCTATAGCTCAACTGGATAGAGTGTTTGGCTACGAACCAAAAGGTTGCGGGTTCAAGTCCTGCTAGGCACGCCATGAAATACAGAACTGCCCGATCAGGCAGTTTTTTTATTCTCAGGTTTCAATACTTCCCTATTCATCTTCTATCGGATAAAAACCTGCATATGTAAAGGATAGATTGAGCTGAAATCCTTTATAATCAATGTTAGAGGAACGATCCATGAACACAGAAACAATAGCTGAAGCCGTTAAGTATTTTTTCATTCTCATCGCCGTATATGTTGTTTTTACTACCGGTGAAGGTCTTTTCCCTAAAGTAAAAAGACGTTTTACCAGAAGATGCTATGCCGATAAAGGACTGCACTCCCTTAAACAGGACATACCGGAAAACAGTCTTGAAGCTGTCAAGCGTGCCGCCGATCAGCGCTATGGAAGCCGTATCGACGTAAGACTGACCAAAGACTTAATTCCGGTACTCTTCTCTGATTCTGATCTGAGCCGGGCTGCCAAAGATCAAAGGAGAATCGAAGATATGACTTATGAGGAGGTTGCAAACATAATCGTATTCGGCAGTCATCACATCGATAAGTTGCAGGATGTTCTAGAAGCTTTGGACAAGTATGAAGAAAAAGCTCTTATGCTGAATCTTATCTGCAGTGATACGGAAAAAGATAAAGTCACGCAATTCTGTAAAGCCGTGACTGAGGTATTCTATCCGTACCGGAGATTCTGTTGTGTGGAAAGCCATAACTATCGGGTCATCCATTTCTATGCAGCCAACTATTCCAACATCGTCAGAGGCTTAAGAATGCTTCCAAGAGAAGAATCAGACCTTTCCGACAAAGAGTTCGAGGATCTAAACAGGATGCGCAAAAACATGAGCGCCCGCCCGCAGTTCTTCGATACTGCACCCGATTTGTATTCCAGATACTACTGGGTTCCGGTGACCATGGGTTCATTTCTGGCTATGCGCGGGGCAAACGGAGAAGCGGATAGACTGAAGATCGCCGAAGAATATAAAACCGATACTTTCATCTTCAGCAAAGGTACTCCCAAATCTAAGTTCTAAAAAGAAATAAAAACAAAAGCGGTTCTGTCAATGAACCGCTTTTTTCACGCATTAAGCAGCAAAGACTGATATACTAGCCAAAGAGTTTGGCGACTAAGCCGGCAATGATGCCCCACAGGTCAAAGTCGTTTCCGCCGAAGACCAGCATCCAGTTCTGAATCGTGTTGGAGAAGAAGTAGCCGCCAAAGCCTACCAGCAGAACCATTACAATACCATTGATGAAGGAAGCGATAATACAACCTCTGACGCCGCCGTAAGCATTTGCAACGATAGCAGCAGTACCAGCTTCAAAGAAGCAGGTGAATGCCAGAGGAACAACGAGACCAGGGAAGATTCCCATCGGGTTGAAGATAAGAATAGCTACAATACTGCCGGCCAGTGAGCACAGGAAGCCTAATACGTTGGCATTAGGACCGTAAGGGAACAGAGTCGGGCAGTCGAGTGCAGGAATAGCTCCCGGAACCAGCTTCTCTGAGAAACCGGTGAAAGCAGGAACGATTTCAGCAATAAGCATACGGACACCTAACAGCAGCACGGTAACACCGGCCCCAAAGGTCATGGTCTTATTGAAGAAATAAACGAATGGAGCAGTGCCGTTGAACAGAACTGCATCGGCATTGGCACCTAACAGACCTGCCATTACCAGATAGGTCAGGAAAATGACGATAGAACAGATAATGGAAACTTCACGGCAGAAGTTCAATGCCTTAGGGAACTTAATGTCCTCGGTGCTCTTTGAAGGGTCGCCAACAAGTTTAGCGACACCGGCAGCTACCAGTGACAGCGGAGTTGTCGGGTGAGCCAGTGAGAAGCTGTCATCACCTGTAACTTTTTTAACTAACGGATACATCAGGTTCGGAGCTACGATCATGTAGATGGCGGTAAAGATGCCTGCGAAAATGACAAGGCCTGCGCCCTTCATGCCGGCGTCAACACCGGCAGCTACGAATACGAACGGGAACCAGTATAACATGTGCCCGGTAAGGAACACAGTCTTGAACTTGGTGAAACGTGCTACCAGCAGGTTGATGAAGAAACCGATCAGCATGACTAAGCCGATCTGGGTTCCGTACTGTCCGCCGATATCTACGGACTCACCAGGTGCCGGAGAATTCATGATGGCACTGAATGCTGTGCCAACATCGGTAACGGCACCCTGAATCATGGAGCTGCCCTGTGTCAAAACAAAGTAGCCGATAGCGGTCATGAATGTTCCCCTAATAACATCAGACACGCTCTTTTTCTGAAGAACCAGACCTACAAGGGCGATGAGCGAAATAAAGATGGCACCCTGTCCAAAGATCTGGTTGATAATAAAGTCTAATACCGGATTCATTGATTTTTCTCCTTTCAAAAAGAAATGTTAATCTGCTTTTTCCAGCGACTGAATATAACCCATGACTTTTTCTTTGACTTCAGCCGGGTTATTGAAATTGACGACAGTGATTACCGGAACCTTAGCTCTACTCATCAGACGTTCCGCTATTTCTTCTGAACAGAAGATCACGTCGCACGGTGTTGCGGCAGCTGTTCCTACATCGCCGCAGAATGTTCTGGCAGTAATACCCTCTTCTTTCAAAACCTTGTCGATTTTCATGCGAAGAAGTAGAGATGATCCACAGCCGAAGCCGCATACTGCCTGAATCAGTAATTCATCCATTTAATCCCCTCCTTTGCTGCTTATGCTAACAGTCTTGCACTGTTTGCAACGATTCCTGAAAACTGTTCAGTGCTTCATAGGCTTCTTCTGCCGTTGAAGCACCCATTAAGGCGTCAAAAACAGAGTCATCCATCAGCGCCTCAGCCACTTTAGTCAATGCATTCATATGACTTTCCTTATCGGTGCAGGCCAGACACAGGATCACCTTTACCGGATCATTCGGACTTCCAAAATCAACCGGTTCATCCAGAATGATCAGTGACATGTCATTGCGTAAAACCGCTTCACATGGAGCCGCATGAGCCAAGGCAAAATGAGGCATCAGAACCATGTAAGGCCCAAGTTCTCTGACGGCTTCAATCATGTTTTCAATGTACTCAGAAGTAATGCTGCCCTGATCTACAAGGATCTGCCCGGCAGCTGCTACAGCCTGCTGCCAGGTTTCGGCTTTAACCTCTGTTAAGATATGATCATTAGATAGAACTTCCATTATGAACTAAATCGCTTTCTATCAAATATTATAAGAAGAATATCGGTTCATTTCAATTCAATTGCTGATATTGGAACTATTAAATTCCATGATGACAGTAACTGTTTTATCGCACATAAGTAAGCAGATAGAAAATCAGCATATGCAGCGGATAGATCGCATAGAAAAGGATCTGCAGGAAACGATTACTGATGAACCCTCTTTTTCCGTTATATAGACCGATGAGGGCAAACGCGGGAATTGCTTTCCAGTGACAGGACAGCAGGCAGATGCCTGCGCATGTTCTTAGTATCAGTGATTCTCTTAGCAGATACATCATAAGAATGGTACAGAAACCGCTGTAGCCGTAGTCGGCATTCAATACAAAAGAAATGAGCAGCAGAAGAAGCATCATTGCCTGATTCTTTAATGTTTCTTCTCCCTTTCGTATCTTTTCGGCAGTACAGATACCGGCATATCCAAGAAACAGCGTAAAGAAGACATTCTGCTTTTCATAATAAATCGTTCCGGTATGTTCCAGGTTCCACGGGATCTCGGAAAGAAGCGCAAAAAGCAGCAGGCGCAGTCCATACATTTTCCTGTTCCGGGTATGAATGAATCCCTCGCTGATCAGAAATGCATAGACAGGAAACGACATTCTGCCGATTAACCGCATCAGTTCATAATACGTCATGCTTCTGCCGGCAAAAGAAATGAATACATCTGTGAAGCGATAATAAAAAACGACAGCGATATGATCGATGATCATGGTGATAACAGCGATCACCTTCAAGGCGCTGTTACTTAAGACTCTGAATTTTCCTGTACTTGTGCCCTGCTCCATCTCTTTACTCTTCACCTGTCTTTTCAATAATCAGTTCATCAGAACCGTCTTCCAAAGAATTGTATTCATCATAATGGATATGCGTTCCTTTTTCCTGCTTCGCCAGTTCACTCAGCTGCTCGGCCAAAGAAAGCAGTCCGTCTCTGTTGGCAGATATCAACGTATATCCGTTTTCGATCTTAACCTTGATGATCGGATCATATTCCCATTTCAGTTCCATATCTCTCCTCACTTGTTTATTCACTGCTTCAACTTATCTCATACCGAATGCTTTTTCGACCATTTCCAGTGTTTGCGTGATACTTCGGCTTTCCTCTCTGAGAATTACATGAAATCCCGAATTCAGATAGCGGTCATAGTTTTCCTGCGAATTGATCAGCATCAGCCCTTTTCGATAATTCTCCATTGCCTGTTCGGGATCAGGCTCTTCCATGATCAGCTGATAAAGAAACTGTTTCTCGCGGTCAGGTCTTTCAAAAAACCGTCTCACAGAGATCTGCGGATCCGCCAGCATGATCAGCACATGATCAGGCTCAACAATGGTTCTCAGTGTTTCTAATGAAATATTCGTATCAACAAAGATAGGCTTCCCTTTCGTTTCCAGGCCGTCAAGAATACGCAGTTCCAGTATTTCACACTCTACGGAAACCCCGTCGATCCACGCTTTGTATTCCTCAGGAGATCTCCTGATGAAATCATGCCAGTCCTCTAAATCACGCGAATATGTCAGACATGGGAATTCGGTTTTGTCTAAATCAGGCAGTAATCTGTCGTGATAGTTTTCCTCGCAAAGAATGCCGTCGTATTTCTCCGCAAGAAGTCTTACCATAGTTGATTTGCCGGCATAGGCTGTTCCGGTTATAAAGTAGGCATTGTTATATCTCATAGGATCTCCTGATATATTCGCTTTCATGTGTTTTTCAGTTTATAGGGCATCGAAAAGCAGTTTTATTTGTGATGCAAGAGGCATATCGTCTCAACGTGTTCCGTAAACGGAAACATATCCACCGGCTGTATTTTCTTTATCGTATATTCTTTTGTCAGATAATTCAGGTCGTCTTTCAGTGTGACAGGATTGCAGGAAATGTAGACGACTTTCTCCGGTTTCAAGGCAAACAGGCTGGACATGAACTTTTTGTCCGAACCTGTTCTTGGCGGATCCATGATGACAACATCGACGTGAGTCTTCTGTTTTGCCAGATACTCCATGTATTTACCGGCATCCTCGCAGATGAACTCCGCATTCTCGATACCGTTCAGTTTTTTGTTGATCACGGCATCTTTTACCGCCGAACGGTTCAGCTCAACGCCAAGCACCTTTTTAACCGATTTTGATGCGCACAGGCCAATCGTTCCCGTTCCGCAGTATGCATCGATCAGGATCTCGTTTCCCTTCAGATCTGCGCTTCTGATTGTTTCTGTATAAAGGATCTCGGTCTGTCTCTTGTTTACCTGATAGAAAGAGGAAGGAGAGATCCTGAATTTCAGTCCGCACAGCTCATCGGTGATGTAACCTTTTCCGAATAATACAATGTTTCTGTTTCCCAGAATCATGGATGTATGACGGGAATTGATGTTCTGGATAACGGTCTTTATCTCCGGATGTCTTTTGAGCAGATCCTTGACCAGCTGTTCTTTGTTTCTGATGGACGGCGATCCGCTTACCAGAATCACCATGTATTCTCCGGTATTGGAACAGCGTATCATGACATGCCGGATACAGCCCTTCATGGCCCTTTCATCAAAAACGGAGATACGGTATTTCATGATCAGTTTCTTCATCGTGGCTATGATCCGGTTTGCCTTTTCATCGCAGATCAAGCATTCATCGATCTCGACGATCTGATGGGATCCCTGCACATAGTTGCCACATACAACATAATGCTGATCATCATAGCCGAACATAAACTGGATCTTATTACGGTAGTGATAAGGATCATCCATGCCGATGATTTTTTCTGTTTTATGAAATCTGTTAAAGAGATCTTCAATTCTCTTCTGCTT
>JAFZQL010000017.1 GCA_017620435.1 Erysipelotrichaceae bacterium | reverse complement strand
GGGCATAGCGGTGCTTGTGAAGGAAGAAGAAATGCCTGAATTCTCAAACAATCAGCGCGGATCGAAGGAATACCGGGAACATCTCTATGTAGTACTGCGTAAACGGATCATCGAAAAACTGGAGGACGAAACATGCGGGTAAAACTCAAGATCAACGGAAAAAAAGTCTGTGCCGACATCGATCCGGACATGACCCTGCAGAAGTTTCTCAGAAAACAGAAATACTTTTCCGTCAAGTGCGGCTGCGAAACTTCGAACTGCGGCGCCTGCAGTGTCCTGCTGGACGGGAAACCTGTATTGTCCTGCAGTGTCCCGGCTGTCAGGACGCAGGGATACGAGATCGAGACGCTGGAAGGCCTGCAGAAAGAAGCCGAAGAAATCGGCGCTTTTATCGCTGATGAAGGAGCCGACCAGTGCGGTTTCTGCAATCCCGGCTTCATCATTACCGCCATTGCCCTGTTCCGGGAAGATCCATGTCCAAGCGATGAGAAGATCAGGATCTATCTGTCGGGAAACCTTTGCCGCTGCACCGGTTATGAAGGACAGATGCGCGGGCTGATCAGGTATCGTGAACAAAGGAGGGCCGTATGAAAGAACTGAAAGTCGTCAACAGGCCTGTCCGTAAAAAGGATGCGATGCAGCTGCTGACCGGTCAGCCGGTCTATACGGATGATCTGATCAAGGAACCTTGTCTGATCATCAAACTCTTAAGATCACCGCATGCCAATGCGATCGTCAAAGATATCGATACATCCAAGGCGCTTGCGCTGGAAGGCATAGAGGCTGTTTTCACCTACAAAGATATCGATCAGGAACAGGAAAGATATACGATTGCCGGAGCGGCCTATCCGGAATTTGCCCCGTATGACAGACTGATCATCGACCGTCACGTGCGCTATGTCGGCGATGTCGTGGCGATCGTAGTCGGAGAAGACGAAAAGACCGTCGACAGGGCCCTGAAGCTCATCGATGTGGAATACGAAGTACTGGATGCCGTTCTGGATTTCAGACAGGCTCTGGATAATAAAACCGTCATTCATCCGGAAGACAACTGGAAGATCCTGGTCGATGTCGGTTCAGACGTGAAGAGGAATCTCGTTGCGGGCAGCTCCTGCGGCATGGGCAACATCGATGAAGTGCTGGGCAGATGCCGCTATGTCGTGGACAGGACCTATCACACCAAAGCGACGCAGCAGTGCTACATGGAACCTTTTACGACCTATTGCGAGATGGATCCGTATGGCCGTCTGCACATCGTTTCTTCGACGCAGATCGTCTTCCATATCAGGCATATCGTCGCCAGTGCACTGCATATTCCGAAATCGATGATCAGAGTCACCAAGCCGAGAGTCGGAGGAGGATTCGGCGCCAAACAGACAGCCGTATCGGAAATCTATCCGGCCTTTGTCTGTTACAGACTGAAGAAGGCCTGTAAGCTGGTCTTCAGCAGAAAAGAATGTTTTACCGCCTCTTCGCCAAGACATGAAATGGAAATGCATGTCAGGATCGGAGCGGATGAAAACGGCATCATCAAAGGCATCGATCTGCACACCCTTTCCAATACCGGTGCCTACGGTGAGCACGGACCGACGACAGTCGATCTGACCGGCCATAAGTCCATACCGCTTTACGGGAAACAGGAAGCCTTCCGTTTCACCAGCGAAGTCGTCTATACCAACCACATGTCTTCAGGTGCCTACAGAGGTTTCGGCGCCACGCAGGGCCTGTTTGCGGTAGAATCCGCGGTCAATGAACTGGCTGCCCTGATGCATATCGATCCGATCGAATTCCGTCTCAAAAACATCGTCAAGGAAGGCGAGATCATGCCGGCATACTTCAATGAACCGCTGACCAGCTGTACTCTGGACAGGTGTCTGATGAAGGCCAGAGACATGATCGGCTGGAAAGAGAAGGGACAGAGAAGGGTGCTGGAAAACGGAAAAGTCAGAAGCCTTGGCGTGGCTATCGCCATGCAGGGATCGGGCATCTCTTCGGTCGACGTGGGTTCCGCTACTCTGAAACTGAATGAAGGAGGATTCTATTCCCTGATCGTCGGTTCAGCCGATATGGGAACAGGCAGCGATACGACGCTCTCTCAGGTCGCAGCCGAAGTCCTGGATTGCAATCTGGACCATATTCAGGTCTTCTCCGCGGATACGGACATCTCCCCGTATGATTCAGGCTCCTACGCCTCTTCGACCGCCTACGTGACCGGAAAGGCCGTAGAACGCTGCGCAACAGAATTGAGAAACAAGATTATCCGGGCCGGCGCAAGGATCCTGGAATGTGATCCGGAAAACTGCGACTTTGACGGAGAAAAGGTCTTCTGTGAAGACAAGTCCGTCAGCACGGAAGATATTGCCTATGCTTCGATGGTCTTCAGCAATGATTCCCTGGAAGCCAGTGTCTCCCACTCTTCCAAGACCTCGCCGCCGCCGTTCATGGCCGGCGCATGCGAACTGGAAACGGATCTGGAAACCGGAGAAGTTAAAGTCATAGAATATGTGGGCGTTGTCGACTGCGGTACGCCGCTGAATCCGAACCTGACCAGGATACAGACCGAAGGAGGCATCATGCAGGGCATCGGGATGGCTTTAAGTGAAGATGTCAACTGTACTTCCAAAGGAAACGTGATCGAGAACTCTTTCATGGAATACAAGATCCCGACCAGAATGGATGTGGAAAAACTGTCGGTCGAATTTGAACCGTCCTACGAAGATCTCGGTCCGTTTGGCGCCAAGTCGATCGGTGAAGTCGTCATCAATACGACATCTCCGGCGATCCAGGAAGCCGTCTATCAGGCCTGCGGAAAACGGTTCTATGAACTGCCGATCAGGGCGGAAGACATCGCCATGGCGGAGAAACAGAAGAACAGATAAAAGGATGCGCGCATCCTTTTTCTTTCTTGGAAGCTGTTTTATAATGAGATGGATACTATGAAAAAAGAAAACGAAACGATTTGGAAGATCCTGGGGATCGATGAAACAAGAGACAGAAAACAGATTACGGAAGCCTACCGCGACAGGCTTTCAGATGTCAATCCGGAAGACAAGCCGGAAGAATTCAAGCAGCTGAGAGGAGCCTATGAAGAGGCTCTGGCTTTTGCGGAAAGAAGCAAAGGGAAGCAGGGAACGGATCAGGAGATCCAGGAATGGATGAAAGACCTGGAAGACCTGTATGAAGACTTCTCCAAAAGAAAGAACGTCGCCTGCTGGGAAGAGCTCTTCTCACAGGAGATCTGTCAGAACATCTCGGGACACATGAAGATCGAAGAAGAACTCCTGCATTATCTGATGGATCATTATTCGATCGGACACGATGTATGGCTGTGCATGGACAGACACTTTTCTTTCATGGAGAGAAAAGACGAACTCTATGAACGTTATCCCCGCGAGTTTATCGACCGGGTCATCATCAACGGCATCCTTTATCCGGACATCCTGCCGATGGAGCTTTTCGTTCCGGGAGAAAACGGAGAGGAATGCCAGAAGTACCTGGATACCTACCTGGATGCCGGACTGGACGAGAACTGCGCGAATCAGATCGAAACACTGGAAGGATTGAGCGAGTCCCATCCTTACGGGGATGCCCTGATCTACAGCTGGAAGGCCCGTTTCGTGGATCCGAAATACATCTCTGATCTGGAAGAACTGACCAAGAAATATGAAGACGATCTCAATCTCACTTTGATGCTGGGAAGGGAATACTATGTTTCCGGTAATTATGAGAAAGCGGAAGAACTGTGCCGGAAATGGATGGAAGATCACAAGGATGTCATTAGACTGCGCAGTTTCTACGCAGACGTTCTGGAAGCACAGGAGAAATACGACGACGCCATGAAGGAGATCAATGCGATGATGTCCATGGCCGAAGGGGACAGCAGGATGCTGAACGATCTCAATGAGAGAAGAAAGAAGATGAATCCGTTCATCATCGAAAACAAGATTCAGGTCCTCAAGGAAGATCCTGACGATGAACAGGCCAAGGTCGACCTGTGCTGGGCCTATCTGGAAAACGAAAGAGACGAAGAAGCGGCGGAAGTCTTTCAGACGATCAACAAGGACAGCACACCTGCCTTTGATTACTAT
>JAFZQL010000147.1 GCA_017620435.1 Erysipelotrichaceae bacterium | reverse complement strand
TAACGGCCCTGCCTATCATCGAGACCCAGGCAGGAGACATTTCCGCCTATATTCCAACCAACGTCATATCCATTACCGACGGACAGATCTTCTTGCAGAGTGAGATGTTCAACAGCGGCATCAGACCGGCGGTAGACTACGGTCTGTCCGTATCCCGTGTCGGATCTTCCGCACAGACCAAAGCCATGAAGAGCGTATCTTCTTCCCTCAAGCTGGATCTTTCCCAGTATCAGGAAGTCCTGGATTTCGCCCAGTTCGGTTCGGATCTTGATCCGTCCACCAGAGCCCGCATCAATCACGGCAAACATCTGGTAGAATTGCTGAAACAGCCGCAGTATCAGCCGATGGCGACCCATGACCAGGTCGTACTGTTCTTCATGAACAAACAGGGTCTTCTGGACGATATCCCTCTGAACAGAGTCAGAGAATATGAAAAAGGACTTCTGGAAGAGATGAACCGTTCCTATCCGGAACTGATGGAAGAACTCAAAGAAAAGAAAAAGATCGATGAAGAACTGAACCGGAAACTTCTGGAAGCAGTCAGTACATTTACCGATAAATTCAAGACAACACAACACTAATCTATGGCAGGAACGCTCAGTGCGATCAGAAAAAGACTGCAGACGGTCAACTCGACAAAGAAGCTGATCAACGCTACCGAACTTGTCGCAACCGTTAAGCTGCAGAAATACAACCGTAAAACCGTGCAGAATACCGCTTATGCTGCCGATCTTTTGAAGTTCATTTCTGCCGCCCTGAAAGGGAAAAGACCGAGAGTCGAGGACAATCCTTATCTGATCCAGTCCAAGGTAAACAATCCCCTGTATGTTGTGATTACGTCCAACTCCGGACTCTGCGGTTCCTACAACCAGGAAATGCTCAGGTTCGTTACTGAGAATGTTCCAAAAGATGTGCCGATCTTTGCGATCGGTACGATCGGCTACAACTGGCTCCTGAAGAACGACTATCTGGTCGTCAAGAAATACGACGAGCTGGAAGACGTACAGCCGAAGATCCTGAATTCCATGTGTGACAACCTGCTGCACCTGTACAGGACCGACGAGATCTCCGAGATCAATGTCGTCTATACCAGATACATCAACACGCTGACTTATCAGCCATCCATCATGAGACTGCTTCCGTTCCAGATGGAACAGGAAGAAACAACGGACATCTTCCTGGAACCTTCCCGGGATGAAGTGCTCAACAGGCTGATTCCGATGTATGTCTCATCGCAGATCTATGTCTGTTATCTGGATGCCAAGACCAGCGAGAATGCGGCCAGAAGGAATGCCATGTCTCTGGCCAACAAGAATGCGGATCAGCTGATCGGCGATCTGCGTCTCAGTTACAACAAAGCCCGTCAGGCGGCGATCACGCAGGAAATGAATGAGATCGTCGCTTCGACTAGAAGATAGAAAGGAAGGGTGATCGGATGGATCGCAATACAGGAGAAGTCGTACAGGTCATAGGACCTGTCGTAGATATCAGGTTCACGGAAGAACTGCCGAAACTATACAACGCCGTTGTGATTCCTTTCGGCGAGGATCAGATCACCTGTGAAGTGGAACAGGACATCGGCGACGACAAGGTCAGATGCATCGCCCTGTCACAGACCCACGGTCTGACCAGAGGCATGAAGGCTATCGATACCGGGAAGGCCATCGAGGTGCCTGTCGGTAAGGAGATACTTGGCAGGATGTTTAATCTTCTCGGTGATCCGATCGACGGACTGGAGAAAATGCCGGAAGGAATTCAGAAGGATGTCATTCACAAGAAGGCTCCTAGCTTTGAGCAGCAGCAGACCAAGATCGAGATCCTGGAAACGGGAATCAAGGTCATCGACCTGCTTTGTCCGTACATCAAAGGCGGAAAGATCGGCCTGTTCGGCGGTGCCGGTGTCGGCAAGACCGTTCTGATGCAGGAACTGATCCACTCCATTGCCGTGGAACACAACGGTCTGTCCGTTGTGGCAGGTGTCGGTGAAAGAACCAGAGAAGGCAACGACCTGTATCTGGAAATGAAAGAAAGCGGCGTTCTGGAGAAGACGGTTCTGGTCTACGGACAGATGAATGAATCTCCGGGTGCCAGGATGAGAGTTGCATTAAGCGCCCTGACCATGGCGGAGCATTTCCGCGATGTCGACCGACAGGATGTCCTGCTGTTCATCGACAACATCTTCCGTTTCTCTCAAGCGGGCTCCGAAGTATCCGCGCTGCTGGGAAGAATGCCTTCGGCCGTCGGCTATCAGCCTACCCTGGCTACCGAAATGGGTGAATTGCAGGAAAGGATCACTTCCACCAAAGACGGTTCCGTTACATCCATTCAGGCCATTTACGTGCCTGCGGACGACCTGACGGACCCTGCTCCGGCAACGGCTTTTGCCCACCTGGATGCCAAGACCGTTCTGGACCGCAAGATCGCTTCATCCGGACTTTATCCGGCTGTCGATCCGTTGGAATCATCCTCTAGAGCTCTGGACCCGAATATTGTCGGCGAAGAACACTACAACGTCGCCCTGCAGGTTTTAGGTATCCTGCAGAAATACCACGATCTTCAGGACATCATCGCCATTCTGGGCATGGATGAGCTCTCTGAAGAAGACAAGATCGTCGTCAGCAGAGCCAGAAGGATCCGCAATTTCCTTTCGCAACCGTTCTCCGTTGCGGAGAAATTCTCGGGTCTGGAAGGAAAGTTCGTACCGCTTGCCGATACGATCCGCTCTTTCAAGGAAATACTCACAGGCAACTACGACGCCTATCCGGAAGACGCTTTTGTCTATGTCGGAACGATAGAAGATGTTGCCGCCAAAGCGGAAGGAAACAAGGATGCTGTTTAAACTGGACCTGATCACATACAAGGGGATATACCGGACGATCGAAACGGAGAAGCTCAATGTTCCGACTTCGGAAGGCAGAAGAACCATACTTTCCAACCACATGCCGATCATGATGCCTTTAGCCATGGGTGTCATCGAGACCAGCAAGAACGGAAAACTGTCCCATTATGCCGTAAACAACGGCATCATGTATTTTGAAAACAATCAGGCTGCCATCATCGCCGACAGCGTTTTGGACGTGGACGAAATCGACATACCACGAGCGATCGCCGACCGAGGCAGAGCCTTGAAAGGTATTGAATCCGCAAGAAACGAAGTCGAACTGTCCCGGGCAACATTTAAAAAGGAAGTGGCTGAAAATTTCCTTGGTGCTGCCGAGAAATATCTGAAATGATTCACTGCTTCGCCCTTGCGGCGAAGCTTTTTTATTTATAAGGGTAATAGTATGAACAAGATGAACAAGTGGCTGATGCCTGCCTACTGCAGAGATTTCCGATGTAAAGCGGACAAGTGTAGAAATACCTGCTGCAGCAGCTGGAGGATCCCCGTAAGCAGGGAAGAATACCGGAGGCTGATCACGATGAACTGTTCCAAGGAACTGGACCGGAGGATACAGAACGCTTTTGTGATCCCTGAAACGGTTACGGATTCCTGCTACCGTTACGTCAGTTTCAACTGGCTGGGGGAATGTCCGATCCAGGATAAGGGACTTTGCTACCTGCACAGAGAAAAGGGAGAAGCCTATCTGCCGAAGATCTGTCGCCTCTATCCGCGATCCTATAAACAGATCAACAATACCCTGGTCATGAACTGTTCCAGTTCCTGCGAGAGAGTCGTGGAAATGCTTTATGAGGGTGACGGTCTGGATATCATTGAAGAGATGTCGGACAAGGAAGCTCAGCTGCACTACACGATCAGTGAAGAAGACGTGAAACAGCTGCACCTGTTCCAGAGGATCATTCAGGATCGAAGCACCACACTGGCACAAAGCATCGGCGACATCTGCAGGATCATCAATGAAGAAGAGTTCGAGAAAGACCTTAAAAGCGATCAGGATCCATTACAGGCAGCGCTGGAACTCCTGGACCGTTTCCTTTCCGGAAGCACGCGTCTATCTCAGATTGCATATACTGTCAAACAAAGATATCAGGAAAATCCGAGCCTGTATGATTCCGATAAAGAACAGTTTGAAAACAGATTCCCTGACTGGATGGAATTCTTTGAGCGGATCATCAACAATTCGATGATTTACGAGAACTTTCCTTTTGTCGACAGCAGATCCGACAGGACCGTTGCCTACAAGGGGCTGTGTGTCTGTTACGGACTGATGCGGATCACATGTATCGGCTATACCGCTGTTCATCAGAACGAGGAAGATCTGATCGATGCGGTGGCTGCGCTGTTCCATCTGATCGACCATACGGCTTTCTACTACAACGTAGGCATCATCGTAAACAATGCGGCAGTATTCCTGAAACTGTAAAAAAAGATCACATCCTGATCAGAATGTGATCTCCTTTATGCGTATCGACTTCTACCAGGTCGAAGCTTCCATTGTCTTTGACTTCCTGTTTCAGGATGCCGAACAGCTGATCGATCATAGGTGTTACGGCATCGATGGTCTGCTTGTCTTCCTCTTTCACGAATCTGGATATGTATTTCCAGATCAGTTTCCAGCCCTTCGCACTGGCAGGAACTTTGAATTTCAGGTTCTTTCCTGAAGCTGTATTTACACGGATATCCATCTATTCTCCTTCGATCACGATATGTTCATGAGCCTGCGTGTCGATGACGGCAAGTTCTCCTGTCTGTCCATCCTCAACAAGTTTGACCAGTTCAGGAATATCGATCTCCTTCATGATCCTGTTTTTTGTAAAGGCCTGCATGGCCTTTTCGTTTGCGACGACCAGTTTAACCGCTTCGAAGGGAATGGTGATCTTGATCCTGTCTCCCTTGCTTCCATCGATCTTTATCTTATAAAGCATATCTATTCTCCCAGAAATTCATAGCGTACCTTGCCGGAGACTGTATCGATCTTCAAGGAAGAATTTCCGTTTCCGTCATAGGATTCACTGGAACGGAGCGATGAGATACGGACTCTTGCATCTTCCTTTCTGCCCAGGATCGAGACATCGACATTGGCGGATACGGATTCGACGCTGATCTTTCTGCAGCGGATCCGATCGATTGCAATGTTGCCGGAAATACATTCGCATTCCAGACTGTCTCTTATGTCGACATCGTTCATCTGCATCCTTCCGGAAACGCAGTCGGAGTCCAGACTGCTCAGCTCCACTGTATCCATTTCAACTCTTCCGGAAACGCTGTTGATTTCCGTTTCGCCCAGGACGACATCTTTGAAAATCAGATTTCCGGAAACGGTATCGATCTCCAGATCGGCGATCGGATCTGCCGGTAGATAGATCCAGGCCTGATAAGGGGACGAGAAGCCGTTCTTGGAGCGGTTGATCCATCTCTGCAGGATGTTTCCGAGGTTGAATTCAGGATAGTCCTGTTCAATTTCGACTTTTCCGTGCTTATAGGAGACATTCAAAGAAGAGACGCTGTCCTTCTCGTATCTGATATGGAACATCCCATCACTTGACGGGAGAAATTCGTAGCAGTAGGATACGGTATCGATGTCGATCTTTCCGACTTCAGCGAATTCCATTTCCACGATTTCCTTTTCATCGGCAGAAGACATGCTCCCGATCTGTTTCTCACCGAAACCATCCGCTACCGTACCGGGATCTCCCAGTTTCTCCAGGATCGTTTCCAGATCCTCTCCGCTATCGATCCTGTCTTCGATGATCTCTGCGAAATATGCCGTAATATCGCCGGCATCCGCAACCTTACGCAGTTCCAGCTGCTTTCTTAATTCATTCAAGTATTCGTTCAACATGATTCTGATCCTCCTTTAGAAACGGATAAACTGACGGTCGCGTCTCAATACGGATTCAATATCCTCCATACGGTTCATCTGCCCAATTCCGTTCTTCTCATAGAACGGATCGAAGCAACTGCCATAACAGCGTCTCATTCCTGCCAATTTGTTAAAAATGTATTCGATCATGTAGGTATCAAACATCTTTCTTAACCTCCCCGGCAATAAAGCTGTATATTGCCATCAATTCCTTAAAATCTCTGAGATAGTCGGTGATCTTCTCTTCTCCCTTGGATGTAATGCTGTAGAACTTCCTGAGCCTTCCGTTATGTTCCACGGAATAGGATTTCAGACAGTCTCCCGCTTCCAGACGACGCAGAATCGGATAGAGTGTCGACTCCGAGATATCTACGACACCATTCAGCGACTGGATGATCTTGTAGCCGTAGGAATCCTCTCTCAGCAGAGACGCCAGTACACAGACATCCAGAGAGCCTCTTTTTAACTGAATATCCATACTCATACCTCCTCTTGTCTAGTACTATACAACACATAGTATTATTTGTAAAGAGGTATTTGCGTTTTTTTGAAAAAAAGTCTATGACAGCAGGAAAGCGCAGTTCTGATCGTGTCTTCTGTTATTTAGAAAAAATCAATAAACGATAGAAATACTTGCATTTACCATAAAAGCATGCTATGATATTTATAGGTTCAGATGAACCTGTGTAATGTACATATGACTATTAGTATATGAATAATAGAAATAGGAGGTAAAAAACGATGATGATCTTATTCCTGATCCTGTTACTGGTCTTATCTTCCGGCAGAAGATACTATTATCCGCTGTACCGCCGTCCGATGTGGTTCGGTCCTATGTTCTATAGAAGACCAATGCCGATGCACGGTCCAAGACCTTACGGCGGCATGATGAGAATGGGCGGTCCGATGTTTGGACCTCGTCCGCCAAGATTCTAACGCATATATCCCTCAGATGATCTGAGGGATTTTTTTATTCAGGAAAGCTTTAAGATGGATAAAGGCCTGTAATAATAGGAGAAGCATAGTATATAATAAAGACAGGATCATAATATCTGAATAAAATAGGAGGAGTTTCATGGATAAAGCTGAATTAAAAGAAGTGAAGCTTTTGGCAACGAAGATCCGTAAAGATGTCATGGAGATGCTCAGACACAGAGGATACGGCCATCTTGGCGGATCGTTGTCGATCGTCGAACTGATGGCAGTCCTTTACGGAAAAGTCCTGCATGTCGATCCAAGCAATCCGCAGATGGAAGACCGTGACATGGTCGTTCTTTCTAAGGGACACTGCGGACCGGCATGGTATTCCGCGCTGGCGGAAAAAGGCTACTTCCCGAAAGAAAAACTGATGACACTGAACGACGGCGGAACGATGCTTCCGTCTCACCCGGACAGAACCAAGACGCCTGGCGTCGACATGACGACAGGATCTCTGGGACAGGGCACAAGCTCTGCTACCGGCATTGCCTATGGACAGAGACTGAAAGGCTCAAAGCGTTTCACTTATCTGATCGTCGGCGACGGCGAGCTGAACGAAGGCCAGTGCTGGGAAGCATTCATGTTTATTGCCGCCAAAAAACTGAGCAACTGCATCGTCTTCATCGATGCCAATAAGCGTCAGCTGGACGGCTATACCGCAGATGTTCTTTATCCGTTCGATTATGCGGAGAAGATGAAGGCTTTCGGTTTCGATCTGGTACAGACCGTCAAAGGCGACGATATCGAAGCGATCTATGAAGCGATCGTGAAAGCCCAGAACAACACCGAGGGAACCAGCTGCATCATTCTCGATACCATCAAGGGCCAGGGCGTGAAGTTCTTCGAGGAACTCAAGGACAACCACTCCGTCAAGTTCGGAACCGATGAACTGAAGAAGGCCGCAGACGATGCGATCGCAGAGCTCGCAAAAGAAATCGAAGAGGAGGAAAGATAATGTTTAAGTTAACACAGGATAGAAACGCAAAAGGAACTCCTCTGGCTAAAGTTGTCATGCAGACATTGAACGATGTCATGGATCATGACGACAAGGTCGTCTTCCTGGAAGCGGACCTCGCCGGTGCCAGCAACTCCCGTCTGATCGAGAAGGCACATCCGGACAGGTTCATCCAGATGGGTATTGCCGAAGCCAACATGGTCGGTACGGCTGCCGGTCTTTCTGTGGAAGGATTCAAACCATTCGTTCACACTTTCGGACCGTTCGCGTCCAGAAGAGTCTATGATCAGATCTATCTCTCCGGCGCTTATGCCCACAATACAGTCAATGTCTACGGATCCGATCCGGGCTTTACCGTAGCTGCCAACGGCGGTACGCATACTACGTTTGAGGATGTCGCCCTGTATAGAGCGATGCCTACGGCAGTCATCTGCGATCCTGCGGATGCCGTACAGACGGAATGGGTCGTCAGAGAATTCGCCAAACTGAAAGGCGTCCACTACCTGAGAGCCAACCGTAAGGATGTCCGTAACGTTTATGAACCGGGTTCAACGTTCGAACTGGGCAAAGGCAATGTCGTGAAAGAAGGCAAGGATGTTCTGATCATCACGGCCGGTCAGCTGCTGGCGGATGCATTGGATGCTGCAGAGAAACTGGAAGCAGAAGGAATCTCTACGGAAGTCGTCGACATGTTTACGATCAAGCCGCTGGACGTAGAACTGGTACTGTCTGAAGCCAAAGGCAAGAAAGCCGTCGTTTCTTTCGAGAACCACAACATCATCGGCGGTCTGGGTTCTGCCGTAGCCGAAGTGCTGGCAGAGAATACCGTTGCCGTACCATTCAAGAGGTTAGGCGTCAAGGATGAGTTCGGACAGGTCGGTACTGCAGACTGGCTGCAGAAGGAATTCTGTCTTACTGCCGATGATCTGATCGCAGCCGTTAAAGAACTGCTGAAATAATCCGTAACGGAAATATCAAAGAAAACAGCGGCCCGTAAGGACCGCTGCTGTTTTAAAGGAGAACAGAAATGCTGTTTCAATCCATCATGCATGTCACTTTCTTTGCGGAAGATCTCAACCGTTCGATCCGTTTCTATGAGAAACTGGGAGGCAAGGTTAAGATGGCTGTCAAATACAAAGCCTATCTGGATCAGCCGGAAAGTTCCTTCTATCAGAAGGCGCTGGAAACACCGGAAGACTACTGCATCGTCTATGTCGAGATCGCACCGGGACAGTTCGTGGAACTCTATCCGAAAGGGGAAGAGCAGAAAGAACATATTGTCTTCAACAGGGATACGGGCTATTCCCATTTCGCCGTAGTGGTAGATGACATCTTCAAAGCCAGGGACTATCTGACAGAACAGGGGATCCCGATCCTGATCGAGCCGAAGATCGGAAACTCCCGTACCTGGCAGCTGTGGATCGCCGATCCCGACGACAACCGGATCGAGGTCATGCAGTATACGCCGGAATCTTTCCAGCTGACGGGACATATCGATTAAAAAGAGGAACCTTCGTTCCTCTTTTGTTTTTACTGTTTTGCTTCGAAATCTTTCATGATCTGCAGACCTGCGGAACAGCCAAGTCTTTCCGCTCCGGCTGCGATCATCTTCTCGGCATCCTCCAGAGTCCTGATGCCTCCGGCAGCCTTGACTTTCAATCCGGCATCCTTAACTGTTTCATACATCAGTCTGACATCTTCCGGAGTAGCGCCTCCGGTAGAGAAACCGGTCGATGTCTTGACGAAATCCGCACCGCCTTTGATCGAACACTTGCAGGCTTCCACTTTTTCTTCATCCGTCAGCAGGCAGGCTTCGATGATGACCTTGACCGTCTTGCCTCCGGCAGCTTCTACGACTGCCGCAATATCCTTCGTTACGAAGTCGTAATCCTTGTCCTTCAATGCGCCGATATTGATGACCATATCGATCTCATCTGCGCCATCCGCAACAGCCTGTTTCGTTTCAAAGGCCTTGCCTTCCACAGACATGGCACCCAGAGGGAAACCGACAACGGTACAGACCTCGACGTCCGTTCCCTGCAGCGCTTCTTTACAGGTTTTGACCCAGCAGGAATTGACGCAGACGCTGGCAAAATCGTATTCTCTTGCCTGTTCACATAAGGCAAGGATCTTTTCCTTTGTCGCATCCGCTTTCAGTAAAGTATGATCGATATACTTGTTCAGTTTCATGATTTTTCTCCTTATTCACCTTTATGATACTACAGCCTGCATGTGAAGATGCAGACTTTTCTATTTATGGTCTTTCAGACGCTCTCCCACCGCTCCGCCGGGATGATTCAGGGCAAAACTGTCCCTGCTGAAGGATTTCTGTTCCATTACGGCAATACAGACGGCATCAAACAGTGCAATGACAGCCATGGTACTTGCCGTCGCCAGCATGTCAAACGGATCTGGTTCCCTCAGTATCCTGACTTTCAGGTAGAGATCGGCCTCTTTCGCCAGTCTGGAACCCTCATTCTCGCTGACCGCAACGACATAGGCTTCCTTCTGTTTCACATTATCCAGAAAAGAAAGCAGTTCCGCGGTATTTCCGCCCTTGGAAATAAAAATAACGGTATCGTTCTTCTGTACAGCGCCAAGCGCGCCATGTACGGCATCCGAAGGATTCAGATATAGCGCCGGAATATCGATCACCCTCAAAGAATGGACGATCTTCTGTGCCGCCATCGCCGAAGTGCCGCAGCCCGTCAGAACGATCCTTCCCTGATCGGACAGGATCCTTTCGACGATCTTTTCCAGTGCTTCTTCATCTACCGTTTCTGCCAGACGGGCGATCTCCTCGCTCTCGGTTTCCCAGGTATGCAGAACACTATCTCTGATTTTCTGATTCATTTTTTTATTCTCCCCTTTTATTATAATCCGTTGCCGGTATTCAGAAAAGGAAAGACAGATCCCGAATGATCGCTTACTTGGTATAATAGATTTAAGTATGAAAGAAAAACTGAGATTGCTGTTTATCACGACTTTTTCCGTCAGTGCGACTGCCAATTCCGGCTATGCGATCCTGAGCGTTTTGAAGAACCGTTTCGTCGACCGGTACAAATGGTTTACCGAAGAACAGATGAACGATTTCATCGCTCTGGCACAAAGCACGCCGGGACCGGTTGCCGTCAGCATTTCTTCCATCATCGGCTATCAGAGTGCAGGTATTCCGGGATCCGTCGCAGCGATCACGGGCTGTATCCTGCCGCCGATCCTGGTGATGATCGCCGTCACATATTTCTATCAGGCCGTTGCCGCCAATCCGTATGTCCGGATCTTTATGCAGGGCATGCAGGCGGGAGTCTGCGCGATGCTGGCGGATGTCATCCTTTCCCTTTTTAGCAATCTACTGAAGAAAGATGTCGTGATGCATGTGCTTCTGACCGTCCTTTGTTTTCTGATCGTCAGATATACGGATCTGTCTATCTTTGTTCTGCTGCTGCTTTGTATTGCCGTTTCCGTGATTAAGACATTCATCGTCGAAAGGAAGGAGGCAGGGAAATGAAAATGATCCTGCAGATCGTCCTGTCCTTTATGAAGATCGGTTCGATGTCTTTCGGCGGTGCCTACGGAGCGATGGCGATCATTGAGAAACAGATCGTAGAGATCAACGGATGGATGAGTATCGCGGAATTCCGCGACCTGGTTGCGATCGATGAACTTACGCCGGGTCCTATTCTGATCAATTCGGCAACCTACATCGGCATGAAGATTGCCGGTATTCCGGGGGCTGTGGCTGCCAGTATCGGCTGTATCATCCCGTCCTTTATCATTTCTCTGATCCTGATTTGGGTTTATCGGAAATACCGCCGGGTATCCTATATCGATGAAAGTATCCTTTCCATCAAGTGTATGGCTACGGCTATGATCTTTTCGACTTTCCTGACGATACTGCTGAGTTCCATGTACCATGAGGGTGCAGTAGATTTCCTGCTGCTGGTGATGGCTCTTGTTTCATTCTTCCTGCTAAGAAAGTACCGGATCAATCCGATCTATCTGATGCTGGGATGCGGAGCTGTCTGCCTGGCTTTGTCTTTGATCTAAAAATGTTTGTTATACTGAAATAAATATACAGATAAGGAGGTGTACGGCATTGAAATGTCCTAACTGTTCGGGAACGCTGTACTACGACATCAAGAACCATAATCTGAAATGCCGGAGCTGTTCTTCCGAATTCGATCTCGACAAGTATCAGGTCGATGCGGATGCGGAGGAACTGGTTTTTGAAGATGCGCGTTTTTATACCTGCAAGAGCTGCGGAGCGCAGCTGATTTCCGGTGACGACAGGGCGGTGGATTACTGCAGCTACTGCGGTTCGGAAGCGATCCTTGAGTCCAATCTTACCGGTGTGAAGAAACCGAAATACATCATTCCATTCAGAGTCACCAAAAGCCGCTGCAAGCAGATCTACAGCAATGAACTGAAAAACAAGATCTATGTTCCGAAAGAGTTCAAGGATCCGGACTTCATCGACCGTTTCCGTCCTTTCTATATTCCTTACTGGCTCTATCAGGTAAAGTTCAGAGACGACGAATTCACCCTGGACGGATATCGCAACTATACCAGAGGAGGATACGACTACCACGAAGAATACAAGATACAGGCCGAGATCAGGGATCAGGGAGTCTACGGACTTCCTTACGATGCTTCCCGGAACTTTGACGATACGATCGCGGAAGACATCGCTCCTTTCAACAGAAAAGACCTGACGGAATATAGACCGGGCTATCTGGCAGGCATGTATGCGGATGCACCGAACGTGGATGCGAAACTCTATGAAGAAGAAGTCCTGGAGAATGCCACGGAAGCGGTGATCGGCAACATCAAAGACAGTGTCGGACATATCATCAATCTGAAGCTTCCGATGGGCAAGAAACGTCAGGATCTCCTGCAGGCGCGTTACGACCACGAAGATACGCTTTTTCTGCCGGTATGGTTTTTGACCTGGAAGAAGGGAAACCGAGTCGCCTATGCGGTCGTAAACGGCCAGACGGGAAAGATTCATATCGATCTGCCTGCCGATGTCGGACAGTTCATCCTGTATACGCTGGCAGGAACAGTGGCATTGTTTGTCCTGCTGACTTTATTTGTGACAGTAACTTCCAGATTCGTACTCTGGTTTGCGGCCCTGCTGGTCTATATCGTATCGGTCCGTTACTACAAGGAACTCAAAGAGATCAGAGATAGGGAGAACCATGTCTTCGACAAAGGCTATCTGATTTCCGATGAAGACGATCTGGAAATGTCGGAAAGAAAAAGAGAACGTCTCAGAAAGAGATCGAAATCCATTCTGGGCAAGATCAATACCGGCGCCACCATGGTCCTGACGATCATGGGCATCGGTTTCCTGTTCATCTTCGCCTTCAGCGGACTGATGTACGATATCCTGGTAACTCAGACCGCAGCGATCGGGATGACTTTCTTCATCCTCTTCCTGCAGTTCTTCCGTTTCCTGAAGACCCTGTCCGTATCCAGACATCTCAAAAACAAGTGGTCCTTCCTGTTTGCGCTGATCGCTTTCGGAGCCGTTGTCTACAGCTTTCTGGTAGCGGCAGCCGAACCGGTTCAGGACTGGTGGTACTACCTGGGCGGACTGATCTGCCTGTTTGCGGCATCACTGATGGCGATCGATCTGATTACCCGTTTCAACGAGTCATCGACCAGACCTCTGCCGTCTTTCTATACCAGAAAAGGAGGAAACGACAGTGCGAAAGAGATTTAGTTTATTCCTGATCATCCTGCTGATGGTTTCCTTCCTGTCTTTCACATTTACCAGAAACCTTCAGGCAGACAGCGGCTATCAGATCTACATCGATGACAGCGAAGACCTGCTGAGTGATTCCGAAGAGAAACTGCTTCGGCAGGAAATGAACAAGATCACCCGTTACGGCAACGTGGGATTTGTTACCGTGAGCCAGTATTCGGATACGGGATCCTATGCCAAGAGACTTTACAGAGAACTCTTCGGGACGGAGAGCGGCATCCTGTTTGTGGTGGATATGGGCAAGAGGAACATCTGGATCCACTGTAACGGGGCGATCTACCGCATCATCAGCAAGTCCTATGCCAATACGATCACGGACAACGTCTATCGTTACGCTTCCAGAGGCGAATACTACGAATGCGCCTATCACGTCTATGAACAGGCACTGACTTTGCTGGAAGGAGGAAAGATCTCCCAGCCGATGAAACACATCTCCAACCTGCTGATCTCACTGGTCTCGGCCCTGCTGATCAACTTCTATGTGTTGATCTTCGGTAGGAAGCAGATCCGTAACGTTTCCTATGAAAAAACACAGGCAGCCATGACCTCATCGGTGGGCATCAATGTCCTGAGCCGTCATCTGGTCAAATCCAAGAGATCCAGACACATTGAATCTTCCGGCGGTGGCGGCGGAGGCGGTTATTCCGGCGGAGGCGGCGGAGGCGGCGGAGGCGGTTCTTCCGGCGGCGGAGGCGGCGGAGGAGGCCACAGTTTCTGATGGAAAAGAAAATGAAGTGGCTGATCGCCTCAGATATCCACGGTTCCGCATACTGGTGCGGGAAACTGATCGAAGCCTGTCGCAGAGAAGAAGCAGACAGGATGCTTCTTCTGGGAGATTTGCTGTATCACGGACCGAGGAACGATCTTCCGGAAGAATATGCGCCGAAGAAGGTCATTGAACTGCTGAACGGGATAAAGGATATCGTTATTTCCGTAAGAGGAAACTGTGAAGCGGAAGTGGACCAGATGGTTCTGGAATTTCCGATCATGTCAGAATACATCCTGCTGCCGGTCGGCAAGAGGATGATCTTTGCGACCCACGGTCACATCTACAGCAAAGACAGACATCCTGCCCTGCAGCCCGGCGATATCCTGCTCTACGGACATACCCATGTCCCTCTGTGCGAGGAAGAAGACGGCCTGATCTTCATGAATCCGGGATCCGTGTCCATGCCAAAGAACGGTACACCGCATGGCTACATGACATTTGAAGACGATCTCTTTCAATGGAAGACGCTGGAAGGAGATGTCTATCGGACTTTTCAGTGGAAAGAACGCTGATCACTGTTTAGAACAGGACCATCCTGTCATATAATGAATATAAAGAAATATGTTGAATAAGATCATGCTGGGACTGTATGCAGTATTCAGCGCAGTCCATCTGTATCACAGCTGGAAAGATGATCCTAAGAGAAAGATCACCAAGCCTTTTCTATTGATTTTTCTGATTCTTTACTATGTCTTTTCCATGGACAGAATCAATGTCCCTTTGCTTATGGCTTTGTTTACCAGCTGGCTGGGAGACGTCCTGCTGATACCGAAAGGAGACAAGTGGTTTGTGTTCGGAGGCATCAGCTTCATATTCTGCCATCTGTTTTTTATCACGGTCTATTATGTCCGTATCAGCTTTGCCGGAATTCCGTGGCTGCTTGTCATCCCGGCTGCCATCCTGTATTTCAGCGTCGGTCTCAAGGTCGTCCTTGCCGTGAAAGACAATACCCCGAAAGCCATGCTGCCGCTGATGTATTTCTATCTGCTGTGCAATTCGACGATGAACGTCTTTGCTCTGATGCAGCTGATCACTCTGAAAAACCATGGAGCGCTGACCGCCTTTCTCGGTGCGCTGCTGTTCTATATTTCCGACTGTATTCTTTTCCTGGTCCGTTATCACAAGAACCGGAACCTGATACCGAAGAAACACTTTGCCGTGATGTTGGCATACCTGCTTGGAGAACTGATGATCACGGTTGGAATCATAATGATGGGAGGATAAATGATGAAGTACGTATTTGTGGTGAATCCGCATGCCGGGGAAGCCAACAGCGAGTATGCTGTCAGAAAGGCGATTGAAGATTCTGAAGTCAAGAACAGCTGCGAGATCTACATTACCCAGGGGGTTGAAGATGCGACAAAGTTTGTCAGGGAGTATTGCGAGAAGTATCCTGATGAGACGGTTAGGTTCATTGCCTGCGGCGGTGACGGGACGCTTTCTGAGGTGTTTAACGGGGCTGTAGGGCATGAGAATGCGGAGGTGAGCTGTTATCCCTGCGGAAGCGGAAACGACTTTGTGAAGGCCTACGGAGGCCCTGAGAAGTTTTTTGACATCAACAGAGTCGTAAAAGCCAAGGCGGAGAAGATAGACCTGCTGAAAGTGGGTGACCGCTACAGTAACAACGTAGTGAACTTCGGTTTCGATACGACAGTCGCGATCACTGTCAATGAAGGCAGAGAAAAAAGCGGCAATGCCGGAAAGAATCTCTATACCAAGGGCATCGTCAGAGCTCTCATCAGAAGCATGAAGAATCAGTTCAAGGTAACTGCGGATGGAGAACTGCTGAATCCGGATGGTGTGGCTTTGCTTTGTACGCTGTCCAACGGCAGATATGTAGGCGGTTCATTCAAATGCGCGCCTCTGGCTGAACTCAACGACGGATACATGGAAGTATGTCTGGTAAAACCGATCTCCAGACTGCGTTTCGTTTCTCTGATCGGCGTCTATACCAAGGGCGAACATCTGAATAACGACAAGTTCAAGGACATCATCATCTACAGAAGAGCGAAGAAGGTCGAAGTGGAAGCGCCGGAAGGCTTTGCGTTCTCGCTGGATGGAGAGATCATCTACAGGAACAGATTCACGGTAGAAGTCGTTCCGCTGGCTGTCAGGTTCGCCGCACCGGAAATGTAAGAAAAAACTCCCGAAACAGAGGGGGGAGTTTTTAGTCTGGCATAGTATAATGTTTTTAGAAAGAAGGGTATAGAAATGGAAAAACTGATCCATACGAAAAACTTTGACTTTAAAGTTACGGACAGCGGTCTTGTTTTTGATGAATCGATGGTTACCGGTGAAGTCAAATTCAAGAAGAGTTTCGACATGAATCCGCTGCTGAGAAAACCGTTTGAAGAAGACGACGGATCCTGGAACTACGTGTTTGTCAACGGGGTCTATCATTCGGAAGAAGAAAAGAAGATCTATGAAGAGAAGGGAATGATGAACGGTATTACCGTTCTGAATACCGGCGATCTGAATGGAGAAGTCAGAAAGAACTCCGGTCATTACCACGGCTTCAACGAAGGTCATGTGCTTCCGTATGCGGAGATCTATGAGATCATCTATGGCAAGGCTGCGTTCTTCCTGCAGGAGGCGGACAACTTCCTGAAGGATGAGGAACTGAATGTGAAATCCATGCGGATGGTAGTCGTCAATCAAGGAGAGAAGATCGTTATTCCGGCTTTCTGTGCCCACTGTGCGATGAATATCGGCGATGACATGATGGCTTTCTACAACCTGGCTGTACCGTGTCCTTTGCACTATGAACCGATCACGAATCATCACGGCTTCGGCTACTATATCCTGAAAAAGGGCGATGTCCTGGTAGCGGTTAAGAACCAGAACTACGGCATCATGCCGGAACTGGAAGTCAAGGGCGTGAAGCCATCCGAGGAACTCAATCTTCTGGAAGGAAAGACGGTATTTGAGATGTTTGCGGAAAACAAGGACGCATATGATTATCTGGGTCAGCCTGAGCAGTGTCAGGATGCCATTAACAAGATCTTTTATTAAAGAGAGGGGAATTTATGGAATTACAGGTTGCTTTTGATGTAATGGATTTTGAAACGATGGAGAAAAGACTTGATGAACTCAAGGACATGATCGACATCATTGAAGTCGGTACGCCGATGATCATCGATGAAGGTCAGAAGAGAGTGAAATACTTCTCCAACAAGTATCCTGACAAGTGCATCTTGTCCGATACCAAGATCATGGACGGCGGCAAGATCGAGGCAGATATGGCCTTCAACAACGGTGCGAAGATCTGTACGGTCTGCGCCTGTGCGGAAGATGCGACGATCCTGGAAGTCATCAGATCTGCAAAAGAGCATGACGGCGAAGTGCTGGTCGACCTGATCGGCATCAGAGACGTGGAAGAAAGAGCGAAGTGGCTGGATGAGAACGGTGCGGACTATGTCTGCGTGCATACGGCGTTCGATGTCCAGGCGACCCATGATCCTCTGGAGGAACTGCACCGGGTCAAGGCAGTCGTAAAGAATGCCAAGGTGGCAGTAGCGGGCGGCATCAAGATGTCGACGATCGATGCGATGATCAATGAAGGACCGGATGTCATCATTGTCGGCGGCGCCATCAACAATCAGCCGGATCCAAAAGAAGCGTGCAGGATCTTCATGGAAAAGATAAAGGCGGCATAATATGAAATACGGTGAATTATACAACAGAATTCTGGATCAGTTAAGAGATACGGCAGGCAACGTTCCTGATGAACAGGTCGATACGATGATCGAAGCGATCTTCAATGCGAAGCAGATCTTTATCGGCGGTGCCGGAAGATCTTTGCTGATGATGAGATCACTGGCCATGAGACTGATGCAGTTCGGCTTCAATTCCCATGTGGTAGGCGATACGACGACTCCGGCGATCAGAGAAGGAGACCTGCTGATCCTGGGAACCAACTCGGGTGAGACGAAGAATCTGAAGAGCTGGGTAGCTGTCGCCAAGGACAACAACGCAAAGATCCTGGTCATCACTTCCAATCCGGATTCGACCATCGGCAAGGAAGCGGACTACGTCGTTCAGTTCAACAAGATCGTGGATACGGACAAGATCCAGTCCAGCGGTTCATCCTTTGAACAGTCGCTGCTGATCTTCTGCGATGCGGTCGTCATGTGCATGTTCAACACGGGACGTCTATCCAATGACGAGATCGACAAGTTCATCCGTGTCAGACACGCCAATCTGGAGTAGAACGTGGTAAAGCTTTCACCGTCCCTGGCCTGTGTCGATCTGCTGCATGTCGGGGATGTCGTCAGAGACTTTGAAAGAAACGGCATCGAATACATCCACTTCGATATTTCCGATACCACCTTCTGCAAGACCATCATGCTACCGATGGGACTGATCCCGCAGCTCAAGGCCTTCACGAAGCTTCCTCTGGACATTCACATCATGACGAAGCATCCGGAAGACATGGTCGATGCGATCAAGGGGCCTCTGGATGGTAACGATATCATCTCCGTTCAGGTCGAAGGAACGACGGAGCTGTCCAACTGTCTGCTGAAGGCGAAGGAAGTCTGCAGATGCGGTGCCGTTCTGAACATGGCTACTCCGGTCAGTACGCTGGAATACGTAGCGGAACTGCTGGACATGGTCGTCCTGATTCAGGGCAACGGCGGCGCCGGTCCAAGACACTACTTCCCGGAGATCATTTCCCGCAAGATCAAGGACGTCAGAGAGCTGCTGCACAAGTACGGCAACGATCACTGTCTGATCTCGGTTGATGGGAACGTGACCTACGAGGCGGCGCAGATCTTCCAGAAGAACGGTGCGGATGTGCTGGTATTGGGCACAAGAACACTGTTCATGAAGGATACGGATTTCTCGGACAACGTGAAGAAGATCCGTGATCTGCTGAAGGAGTAAAACAAGAAAAAAACGGATACAGTTAATCCTGTATCCGTTTTTTTGTTTCTTTGATAATGGATTAGAGTTTTCTGAGATCCTCCATGACCTCTTTGTAGCTTCTGCCCTTGCCAAACAGTGCGCTGGTTCCGAGGACGAATCCATCCGTTCCCATGTCTCCCAGTCTCTTGATGACTTCCGGTGAGCACGCTCCGTCGATGACGATCTTGAAGCCGTACTGTTCCTTCAGAGCAATCAGCCTCTGCAGCTTGTCAATCGTGAATTCGATCAGTTTCTGACCGGAGAAACCCGGGTTGACCGTCATGAACAGAATGTAATCGCACAGGTTCAGAACTTCTCTTACGGTTTCGATGGAGGTATCCGGATTGATGGCGATACCTGCCTTTACTCCTCTTTCCCTGATATGGGCCAGAGTCTTGGCGACGTATCTCTCGCTCTCGAAATGAATGTAGATCAGATCGACACCGGCATCGATGAACCAGTCGACTTTGTTCATCGGATTTTCGATCATCAGGTGAGCGTCGATCATCTTGCTTGTATTCCTGCGGATGGCCTTGATGTCGTTGATTCCTAAGGTGATATTCGGTACAAACGAACCGTCCATGACATCGTTGTGGAAAATGTCGATTCCTGCTTCTTCCAGAAGTCTGATATCTTCTTTCAGATTGTCGAAGTTCATGCACATGGTTGACGGACACATCAGATAATTGTTCATAGTAATCTCCTTCTTACAGTATTATTCTAACATCATTGTTTCTGATTGTATGCTTCCAGCCACAGATACATCCTGTAAAAGACAAGGGCGGCAAAAAACTGGATGATTCCGAAAAGGATGAAGGCCGGATAATAGGTATTGAAACGGTCCTTGAACAGGGAAGCGATGGTCGGTCCCAGGATCCCGGCAAAGACATAGCCCGTGCCGTTGAAACCGGAGATGGCTCCGCTGTGTTTCGTACCGAACACCAGACCCAGTGCCGCAAAGATCACGGCGTTCATTCCCGCAACCACGAACTGGATCAGGGCGTAGCAGACAAACAGCAGAGCAGGAGAATGCAGATTCGGGAACAGAAGCAAAGCGCCTCCAAAGATCACCGTCAGCAGCGAGAACATTCTCAGTACGCCCACCCGATCGGATGTGGCGCCGAAGAAAAACCTGCCCAAAGAACCGATGATCCCTCCGATGGCAACAAAGATCCAGGAAGGGAAGGCAACATCGGAGAAGGAGTTGATGATCGAAATGGTCTGGGAGACGACAGCCAGGTTGGCGGTCATGACCAGGAACCAGGAGAAGTTGAACAGAGCGAACTGTCTGGTCTTCAGACATTCCTTTAGAGTCAGATCCTCATATGGGGTATGGATGACCCGGAAGTTGAGCGCTTCGTTCTTGTTCATCTCAACGACTTCATCCGGTGCGGAGCGGAAATGGGCAGCTGCAAAGGCAGCGATCGAAGACAGTGTCACCGCCAGCAGGATCACGCCGTACTTGAAGCCTGCCAGTTTCGTATAGATCTTGAACAGGACCGATATCAGCAGTGCCGAAAGACTGGTTCCGATCGTGCAGATCCCGGCCGTCTTTCCTTTCAGATCGGAAGGGACCCATTTCAGGGCTGCATTAGGAAGTCCGACATTGGAAAAGTTCTGGCCGCATTCCACCAGTATCCCGTATCCCAGACAGACCAGGAAGAAGTTCTTTGAGAATACCGCCAGAATGCACAGTCCAACACCGACCATGATCGCACCAAAAAGAGCCATCTTGCCCGGATTCTTCCTGTCGTAAGTAATACCTGCCAGAATGGCTGAGAGTCCTGCGGCGATATTGCCGATGGTATAAGGGGCCGAAGCCATCAGATTGGTCCATCCGTTCTGGGCCTTCAGCTCGGCTGAAATCACGCTCCAGACATAAGAAACGTGCGTACACAGGGTACACACGGTCGATATCAGCATCATTTTATAGGCAGTCTTGAGTATCTTCTGTCTATCCATGATGTACTAGTCTTCTAAGCTTTCTACGATCTTGACTCCCTGAGAAGTTCCGATCCTTTCTGCGCCGGCTTCAATAAAAGCCAGGGTCTGTTCCAGCGTACGTACACCGCCGGAAGCCTTTACCTTGACATCGGGACTGGTATGTTCTCTCATCAGTCTGACATCTTCCACTGTTGCTCCGCCCTCGCACATGCCGGTGGAGGTTTTAATCAGATCAGGCTTCACTTCGGAAGCGATCTCACAGAGCTTTATCTTTTCTTCATCCGTCAGATAGAAAGTTTCAAATATGACCTTAATGATTACGCCATGGCTGTGGCAGAGATCAGTGATCTGTTTCATCTCGTCGCGGATGTAGTCGTAGTTTTTCTTTTTCAGTTCGGTAATGTTGATGACGTAGTCGATCTCGTCTGCACCTTTTTCGATCGCATCTTTCGTTTCAAATACCTTGGCTTCGATCGTCATCTGTCCCAAAGGGAAACTGATGGCGGCACCGGTATGGACCTTCGATCCTTTCGACCTGATATAGTTCGCGCATCTCTCCGTCTGTCCGGAATTGACCGCTACCATCGCGAATCCGTATTGGATCGCTTCATCGCACAGTCTGAACATGTCTTCTTCTGTAGCATAAGGTTTCACATAGGTATGGTCGATCATTGCGGCCAGCTGGGATTTCGTTATCATTTCTTTACCTCTCTTCTCAAAGATATCATAACACCAAATCTATGACACGTGAAATGCTTCACAAACTAATGAAGGAAAGAAAAACGCTATAATATAGGCAAAGGAAGAGATAAAAATGGAAATCGGTGTATTTTCAAAGGTTTATGCAAGGAAATCCTGTGACGAGGCTTTTTCGGATATTGCGAAAGACGGGATTTATGATATCCAATTCAACTTCGAGACCATCGGGAAAGATCCCCTTCCTGATCAGGTAGAAGAAGAGCTTCTGAATCAGATTGTTGCTGCGTCTTTGAAGCACGGCATCAGGATCGCTGCTCTCTCCGGCACTTTCAACATGATTGATCCCGATCCGGCCAGGAAACAGGAAGCGATCCGGCAGTTTGAATACCAGTGCTATCTGGCCCACAGGATACACGCTCCGATCATCACGCTGTGTACGGGAAGCAAGAACGAAAACAAGTGGAAATGGGACGACAGGAACCTGCTGGAAGAATCCTATCAGGAACTGCTGGATACCACAAGGATCATTCTGGAACATGCCCGGAAATACGACATCATCCTGGGCGTGGAACCGGAACCGACCAATGTGATCAACACGCCAAAGAAGGCAAGAAGATATCTGGATGACATCCACGATGAACGACTGAAGATCGTCATGGACGGAGCGAATCTGTTTACCGGAAAGAATATCGGCAGAATGGATGAAACCCTGGAAGAAAGCTTCGACCTTCTGGGAAAAGACGTCTGTCTGGCACACGGCAAGGATGTTTATATGGAAAACGGAAATACCGTCTATACCGGATCGGGCATGGGAAAGATCAATTTCCCGCTGTTTGTCGGTCTGTTACAGAAATACGGATATGAAGGGCCGATCATCATGCACGGTCTGAAAGAAGAAGATGTTCCTTCCTGCAGGGATTATCTGAAAGGAGTCATCGATGGAAACCTTCATTAACCGCAACGGACTGAAACTGGAATACAGCGTAACGGACGGAGCCGTTCCTTTCGTTTTTCTCCACGGCCTGGGCGGCAGTACGCTGCAGATCGAGAAACTGTATGAACCGATCGATCATGTCTCATTGATCCTGCTGAATCAGGAAGGACACGGAAACAGCGAGTACGACTACTGCGATCTGACTTTCGATGTTCTGGGCGATGATATCATCGACCTTCTGGATCATATAAATGTTAAAGATGCGTACTTTGCCGGGATCTCCATGGGTGCTGCTGTATCCTTGAACATTGCGGTCAGACATCCGGAAAGGGTCAGAAAAGTCCTGCTGATCCGAAATGCCTGGGTCGATCAGCCGATCAGAAAAGAAATCAGAGACATCTATCGGGATCTCGCCGAAGCACTGAAGAACAGAAACAGGGAACAGTTTCTTCAATCTCCCGGCTATCAGTATGTCAAGGACATCTCGGAATATACCCGGAACAGTTTCCTGAAACCTTTTGATGAAGAATACAACTTCCGTGTCTATGAGAAATACACGGTCATTCCGGAAATGATCCCGATCCAAAGCAGGGAAGATCTCAAGAAACTGACCATGCCGGTGGAGATCATCGCCTGCCGCAACGACCTGTGCCATCCGTACGAATACGGACTGGAACTGCACGAGCTGATTATGGGATCTCGTTTCACGGAAGTTCCCGACAAGGACACGGATCAGATCACGCACGAGAGAATGATCAATGACGTGATCGGAAAGATGTTAAAATAGGAATATGAATATTGATTTTACTGAATTTTTCAATCTGTCATACAGCGAAAGGGCGGGAGACTACTGGACCTTTACCCTTGGCTGTCTGTTTACGCTGGCCGGTCTGGCGCTGTGTCTTTTCTATGTCCTGGATCTGATCAGGTATTCCGCAAAGACGGAAGGAAAGCTGATCAAGTCCGAACCGACCTTCAAGACCAGAAGAGGACAGGAAAACGCCTATGAGAACACCTACGCTTATGTGGTCGATGGAAACAGGTATACAAAGAAGCTGAAAGAAGCAGCGGAATATTCCAAGGATCATACCGTGATCCTGAACTACAGCAGAAAAGATCCTTCTTTAGCCAGAACAGGCAAGAACAGCAGAATGCTGATGATCGGACTGATGCTGATCGTCATTGGCATTTTAATGGCAGCCAAAGGATTACAGATCGCAGCTGAATTAAACTGCTGATCAACGATACAGAAAGGAGTATAAGCAATGGACCGTTATATGGAACTAAACAACGGCGTTTTCATGCCGGCTGTGGGGCTTGGGACTTACAGGCTGAACGATCCAAGAGGGCAGGTCAGAAAAGCCATCGAACTGGGTTACAGACTGATCGATACGGCTCTGGACTACGACAACGAAGAAGAGCTGGGTCTGGGGATCAAGGACAGCGGCATTAGAAGGGAAGATCTGTTTATTACTTCCAAGGTGTGGTTCCGCTGGTCGAAGCCGGGAGATGCCAGAAGAATGGCTCTGGATTCCTTAAAGAAGCTTGGTGTAGATTACCTTGACATGTGCATGATCCATTGGCCTTTGAACGACTACTATACGGCCTACCGGGACTTGGAAGAGCTCTACAAAGAAGGCAAGATCAGAGCCATCGGCGTATGCAACTTCACGCCGGACAGACTGATCGACCTGCTGAGTTTCAACGAATACAAACCGCAGGTCAACCAGATCGAGACCCATGTACGCTGCCAGAGATGGACGGAACATGAATGGTTCGACAGATATGATGTGACCCATCAGGCCTATTCTCCTTTGGGAGCAGGTAGGATAGAAGGCCTGATAGAGGATCCTCTGCTGAGCGAATTATCCGAGAAATACGGCAAAACAAAGGCTCAGATCTGTCTGAGATTCCTGCTGCAGCGGGATATCTGCATCCTGCCTCGGACCAACAGCAAGGACAGGCTCAAGGAAAACATCGATCTCTTCGGTTTTGAGCTGGAAGAGAAAGACATGGAAGCCCTGAAAACCCTGGACAGGAAAGAAGCCGTCATTGGCAGACCGGAAGACCCTGCCAAGGTCAAAAGAGCCATTGAAGTGTATCGTTGAATTGTGTGAGGATTATGTGATAATACAGTGAAAACGCTTGCACTCTATGTCATATGGTTTTAAAATATAAGTATCATAAATAATTTTAATTTAAGGAGGAAAAGTATTTATGAAATTTGTAATTGATTTTATCATTCAGTTACTTTCTAACCCTGCTATCTTACTGTCACTGTATGTCATGGCAGGTATGCTCGTTAGAAAAAAAGACTGGTCTGACATCATCACTTCGATGATCAAGACAATTCTGGGCTACAAGCTGATTTCCGGCTCAGGCACGTTCCTTGTTGACTCATTAGGACCTCTGAACTCCATGACTTCTGATGTTATGGGCTTCACCGGTATCGTTGCTTCCAACGAGGGTGCTTTCGGTGCCGCTGGCGATACTTACGGTGTTGCTCTTTCCGGTATCATCGTTATCGCTATGTTCGTTAACCTGCTGCTTGCCAGATTCACGAAGTTCTCTTTCATCTTCTTAACAGGACATGAAATGATGTGGATCGCAACCTGCTGCGCATTCCTGTTCACCAACATGGGCTTCCCTACTTGGCAGGTAATCGTTGCCGGCGGTCTGGTATGTGGCGCTTACATGGCTGTCATGCCTTCTCTGGTTTACGAAGATGTTTGTGAAATTACACAGACAAGAGAAATCTCCATCGCTCACTCCGGCACATTCTTCTACTGGATCGCTGGTCGCGTAGGCAAACTGTTCGGCGACAAGTCTCATTCAACAGAAGATATGAACATCCCTGAGAAGATGCGTTTCTTAAGAGACTGGAACGTTTCTCTGTCACTGGTTATGTTCGCTATCTACGTAATCGTTTCTATCATCTGCTTAATTGTTAAGCCTGAAGTTGTATCCAATGCATTCGGTGCTGGTACGAACTTCATCATCGGCTCTATCAACTACGCTCTTGAATTCACGATGGGTATCTTCATCCTGATGGCCGGCGTTCGTATGGTTGTCGGTGAAATCACTCCTTCTTTCCAGGGCCTGTCCGAGAAACTCGTTCCGAACGCAGTTGCAGGTCTGGATATCCCGGTAGTATTCCCTTACTACCCTACAGGCGTTCTTGTAAGCTTCTTCGTTTGCACGATCGCTTATCTGGTTGCCTTCGTAGTTAACATCGCCATCAACCAGGCTGATCCGACTTTCCCAGTCGTACTGCCTTCTCTGATCGGTTCCTTCTACCTTGGCGCTACTTACGGATGTGTTGCTAACGCTACAGGCGGCAGACGTGGTGCTATCCTGGCTGCAGCTCTCGTTGGCTTCGTATCACACTTCGTTCCGGCTTTACTGATCAAATATGGTTCAGTCGTAATCGAAGGTATTACATTCGGTAACTCCGACGCAGCTTTGGTTTCTATCCCTCTGTATCAGCTGGGTAAACTCTTAGGCCCTAACATGTTCTACTTCGTTATCGCCGCATTCCTGGCAGTCGTTGTTATCGGCGTATTAGGAAAGAAGAAAAACGCCTAATACTTTCTTAAAAGGAAGAATATGGGAAAAGTAAAAAAAGTTCTTTGTGTGTGTCAGGCAGGCTTAGGTTCATCTCTCATTCTGGGAATGAACGTTGAAAAGGTGCTTGAGGCTATGGGTAAAGGTGATATCAGAGTAGAACATACTTCTATCGGCGATACCACTACAGGAATGGCTGATCTCTATATTGCCGGCGGCGATATCTATGAACAGGTAAAAGTCTTCGGACCATGTGTAGCTATTCATAATCTCGTCAACAAGAATGAGATCAGAGAAGTACTTGAAAAATACTTCGAAGAAAACCCTGACGAAGAATAACAGTAGTTTGTAACAAAAAGATGGGAGGAGGATCGTTAAATCCTCTTCCCATTTTTCTAGGAGGGATATATGGAATTAAAAGAATTATTAAAATATGAAAACGTCGAGATCATCGACTCAGTCAAGGACTGGAGAGATGCCGTAGAGGTCGCTACCAGGAAACTGGTTGAACAGGGCTATATCGAGCCTCGCTATACGGAAGCGATCATTGAGAGTGCCATTGAACACAATGCCTACTTCGTACTGTGCCCGGGTGTAGCGCTGCTGCACGCAAGTTCAGACAAAGGCGTCAATGAGACACAGCTGTCTATTACTTATGTCAAAGAACCTTTCCGTTTTGAAGGAAAAGATGAAGATGTCAATCTGATGATCACGCTGGCTGCAGCCGACGGCGAATCACATATGCAGGCCATTCAGCAGGTCGCGATCGTATTGGGCGATGACGAAACGCTCAACAGAGCGCTGAACCCTGAAAGCGTAGATGATCTCTACAGCCTGTTTACGGAAGCTGAAATCTGATTTAAAACAATGAAGGTTACATATATATATCAGGACGGCGTTCTGGTCGAGACCGGGAATGCCTCTTTGATATTCAACTATTCCCAGGGGAAAATGCCCAAGATCAGCAAGGATAAACCGCTGTTTGTTTTCATATCCGGTTCCATTGCCGACAACTACAACCAGGACATTTTCCACTGGGGCGCGAAAAACGACAATGTCTATTATGTCGTAGCCAACGACAAGATCAAGAACAAGAAGTTCCGTTTCCGTTTCTTCTACAGTCACATCATTGAAAAAGAAACGCTGAAAAAGATCCTGTTCACCGATCCGGATCAGACCTACAAGTATCATGGACTGACGATCAAGACATTGGATACCTGCGATGGCAACCACGGATGCGCCTTCCTGGTCAAGACCGGAAAGGAAACCATCTACCATGCGGGTCATCTCAACGAATGGTCATGGCCCAACATGAAAGAAGAAAAGATCGCCGAAGCGGCAAGAGACTATCATAAGGAGATCAACAAAATCTCGGATACGCCGATCGACGCGGCATTCCTGATCCTCAATCCTTCCCAGGAAGAGATGTATGCGAAAGGGTTCGACTACTTCATGAGAAAGTGCAATGTCAAGGAAGCCTATCCGATCCATTTCAAGGACGACCGCAAGATCATCAGCTTCCTGCTGCAGGATCCGATATCCGAATCTTACCGGGACAAGATCAGAATGACCCCGGACTATACGTTTTAGGAGACAGTTATGGCAATGAAAGATAAAAGAAACAGTCCGTGGAAAGACGCCTACAAGGACTTCTCGGAAAAGGAAGAGAAGACTGTAAAGGCGACCGGACTGGACAAGAAGGCCGCTTCAGCCATCATCACATCCGGCATGAACATTTCCAATATCGCCATCCTGAAAGGAAGCAGCTGGCTTCTGGTGGCGGATGTGTGGTTCCTGTTTGCCCTGTGCTGTCTCAGGTATAGGCAAAACAATGAAGCTGTCGCGAAAGAACTGCTGATGCTGGATATCATCGCCACCTGCTGGGCTCTGTTCGAGATCATCAAGAAGGCGATCAAGATCTATACGGACTATTCCGAAAACGTACCGGAAGCGGTGCACCTGTTTACGGAAAGAATGTATGCGGAGAACTGTTTCAAGGAAGGCTACACCAAAGAGCTGGTCTATCTCAAGACAAGAGAAGAAGAGACAGCAAAAACCGAAGAAATCAAACAAAAACTAAGGACAGACATATTCAGGAAGATGATCGTCGTAACAGTGATCCTTCTGCTTGGATCCTTCTGTCTGCTGGGATATATCAGATACTGGAACGTAAAGAGCGCACTGCTGTTTGGACTGCTGGGCATCCCGGCATCGCTGATCGTTACATTTATAGTCATGTTTGCAGAAAGCAGACTGGGGTAAAAATTATGAAAATCATGCTCGACGGCGGCAACGGCCTTCTGGGTTATGACGTTGCAAAGATCCTTTCCGAACATCACGAGACAGTCGTGATCAAAGGACGAAAGGATCTGGATCTGAATGACTTCACGGCTTTAAGAGAGAAGATCGAATCAGAGAAGCCTGACTGCTATATTCACATTGCCGGGATCAAGGATGTCGATGATGCGCAAAGAGATCCTGTGGGAGCCTATGCGCTGAATACGATCGTTCCGGCAAACATCGCCTTAATTACCGGAAACATGGGAATTCCGATGATCCATATCAGCACGGGCGGGGTCTTTGACGGCAATACTGACAGACTTTATAAAGAAGACGATCCTGTCTGTCCGGTGAATACCTACGGCAAGACCAAGCTGAAAGCGGAAGAACTGGTCAGATACTTCAATCCGAAGAGTTTCATCATCAGAGTGCCGCTGCTGTTTGGAGCGCACGGGGGAAAGGATAGGAATCCGATCCTGAAGATGCTGAGCAGACTGGAGGCCGGAGAGAGAGGACTGCAGTATACGACAGACCAGATCTCCAATCCGACTTATGTTGTCGACATCGCCAGAGCGCTGGAAAAACTGCTGACATCGGACAAATACGGGACCTACCATCTGTGTAACACCACAGCCGCATCCCGTTATGAATACTTCAGCTATATCGCCCACAAGATGGGATACGGAGATGATGCGACTAAACCGTGTCTGATGGGCGTAAAATTCGCTCCAAGAGAAAAGAACGTCGTCCTGGACGGAAGTCTGTTCGAGAAGACTTTCAACTGTCCGATGCGCACCTGGAGAGATGCCATGGACGACTGCATCCAGGAAATCAAGTCGGAGAACTAGAAAGAAGGGAAAGCCATGAAAATCAAACTGTCACCATCGCTGGAAAGAGCCGATCTGCTCAACATGGAAAGAGAATGCAGGGAACTCCAGGAAGCGGGAGTTTCCTATTACCATTTCGATGTGATGGATTATACCCTGTATGGAACTACCAAGCTTTCTCCGGACATGGTTCCGATGATCGCCGCGAAATTCGACGTTCCGATCGATGTCCATATCACCACGAAATATCCGGAAGAGTACCTCAATGCGGTTTATCCGAATATCAAGGGCAATTATCTGACTTTCTACGCGGAAACGACCTGCGGAGGAATGCAGATCTGCAAGGAAGTGCTGGCCAGAGGCGGCAAGCCTGCTGTTTCTATTTATCCGGGTACGCCTTTATCCATGGTCGAGGAATTCTTCCCGTTCGTCAGCTTTGTGAACCTGATCGTCAAAGACAGCAGAGCGGGCGAGAAGACGATACATCCATCCATGCTGGACAAGATCGCAAGACTCAGAAAGATGCTGGATGAAAGAGGATACGAGAACGTCGAGATCGCCGTTGACGGTTCGATCGATTATCCGGACATCAAGGGACTGCTGGATGCCGGCGCGACGATCTTTATTCTGGGATCGAAGACCGCATTCAAACCGGGCCAGTCCATTCAGGAAAACATCAGACAGATTAAAGACTATATCAACGGGCTCGGATACGAGGCGGAATAATGAAAAAGATCATCGTTGATCCGAAACAGACCTATCAGGATTCCAACGTCGACCTGGTCTGCGCAAACTACTATCTCAGCCGCAGGAAATATCCTCACACCGGAATGGTCGTAGAAGGAAGAGATGTCGGATATGAAAGATACAGAGACAAGTATCCCGATTTTCCTTTTATCGACAAGGTAAAGGATGTTTCCGTCAGTCTCGAATTCTTTGAAGTGGGAAGGGCGGAGAAGTATGTTCCCTCTGTGATCGAAAGCGATGAACCGGTCGTCTTCATCCACGGAGGCGGATGGTGGGCAGGAGCGGTAGACCGTTACCGTTATGTCTGCAAGTACATCGCCAGGACATTCAAGAGAGTTACCTATTCCATCGATTACGATCTGGCTCCGGAATTCGTCTATCCCCATCAGGTAGAACAGATCAGCGGAATCATCGATGAACTGTGTAAAGACGGAAAGAAGATCATCCTGTTCGGCGATTCCGCAGGCGGAAATCTGGCCCTGGCGGAAACCCTGAAACAGAAGGAACATCCGGGAAGAGTCAGAGCCCAGATCCTCTACTATCCATGCGTCGTGATGAGCGACCGTTATGACAGAGAATGGGATATTAAAAGGTATGGAGAAACAGGAGAATTCGAGAGAAGCCTGATCAGCAGACTTCGTCCTGCCGACGGGATCATGGCGCCTTACTACTGCAGAGAAGAAGAAAGAGAAGACGCCTGTAATTCACCTTTGTACATGAAGGATCATTCCTTCTATCCGAAGACCATATTCTGCCTTGCGGGTCTTGACTATCTGCGTCTGCAGGGAGAAGATCTCGCTCAAAAACTGGATGAGGAAGGCGTGGATGTGACGCTGCTGATCTACAAGGGACTGGCACACGGTTTCTTTGACCGGCTGTATTTCTTCTGGCAGGCGGAAGACAGTATTCAAAGAGTATATGAAGCCTATCTCAAGACAGAATGAGCACTGTCATCGATATAGAAAAACGCACGACCGGAAGAACCGGTCTTTTTTAAACAGGCATTTAAGTGATGTTATAATGGAAATGAACTTATCATGAAGAATATCAGAACAAAGACATTTAATAAAACCTATCAGCTGGTATTTTTAACTGCATATACTCTGTTTGTTTACGGGATCGGTGTTCTTCTGACACTATATGTACAGGATGCCTACTTTGACATCATGGAAGCCAAAGCATCCTGTTTTCGTTTCCTGATGATGATCCTGGATCCTTTGTTTATCCTGTTGCTGATCGTGAAGATCAGGGACCGGAAAATCAGGATCCGTCACAATCTGCTTCTGACCGGTCTGATCAGTCTAGCTGTGATCAGTCTGATCTCTACACTGATGTCCTATTATCCGGGATCTGCCTTTACGGGAGATGCCGGATGGCATATCGGATCGTTCTGCATCTGCAGTCTGGTCCTGGCTGTCATGGCTTTTGAAAGCGGGACCGTCAAGGAAAAGAAGATCTATCTTCCTTTGATGTGTGTTGCCTTGTTTGAGTTTATACTGATCATCCTGGGAGGAACAAAACTGAATCTGTTCTCTTTCAGGACCTGGATACAGGGAGAGGATTATTACAGTTTCTATGGAACGTTGGGCAACTGCAACTGGATCGTCGGCTATCTGAGCCTGCTGGTGCCTGCCTTTCTTTGTCTGTATCTGAATGAAGAAAACAGGATAAAAGAAAGTTTTTACTATATCTGCTGTCTGTCTGGGCTGATTGCTTCTGTGATAAACGGTGCAGACGGCATTTATCCGGCTTACCTGTTTAGTTTCTTTTTCCTGATCCCTTATCTGTTTTCTGATCTGTCGAATATCAGAAAACTGTCTTATCTGATGATCGGGTTTTCCGCAGGACTGCTGATCATAAGATGGTGCGGTTTTTTTGCTGCACGTATCTATCGGTTAAGCGGCATAGGACCTTATGTATTCGCTGCAGGTCCTCTTCTTTTACCGGCCGGTATTTTGCTTCTCTTGCTTACAAGAAAAACAGACAACAAGGATTACGCAAAGATCAGAAACAGGGTCATCATCGGTGTAGCGATTGCATCCGTCTTTTTTGCGGCTGCAGCTGCGATCTGTCTGCTGCTTAGCTTCGGCAAGGAAATGGGAAACGGAAGGATAGAACTCTGGCAGTATTCGCTGGATTATTATTTCCACGATTACAGCTGGAAAGAAAAGATATTCGGTATAGGACCTGAATTGCTGATCAACATCTATCAGGATATCGATGCGGGAGAAAGAGTCTTCGCTTCTTCACACAGCGAACCGATACAGATGCTGATGAGTATGGGCATCTTGGGTCTTGTTTCCTGGATCGTGTGCTGGGCATCGGTATTCCTTTTGTATGTAAAAACAAAGGTGTCTGAAAAGAAAGATGCTCTGGTTGCTTACAGCGGTCTGTTTGCCTATTTTGCACAGAGTTTTGTGAATTCCGCCACCACCTTGAGCGTGTGTGTTCTTGCCTTTTTTGTCATCCTGCTGACCCAGCTGAGTGATACGGAAGAGTCTGCCTTGTCTGATCCGGAAAAGAAAGAAAAGAAGCATCGGAATAGAAAAAGATAGATGATATAATTGAAGAGGAAGCACATGAATCTTAATCATAATGAAAGGATAATAAAAAAATGAAGAGAGTACTGACGCTGCTGCTTTCTGTGGCTTTACTGTTTTCATCGTTTTTTGCCTATGTACCGATTACGGTAAAAGCGGAAG
>JAFZQL010000146.1 GCA_017620435.1 Erysipelotrichaceae bacterium | reverse complement strand
GATGAACTGCAGGACGAAGACTTCCTGGTGATCATGGCCGATCATGGCAATGATCCGAATATCGGACATTCCAAACACACCAGAGAGAACGTTCCTTTACTGATCAGATATAAAGACAGAAAGGGGATCCATGTCGGCTTAAGAAAGACGCTTTCGGATGTCGGCGCATCGGTCTGCGACTATTTCCATGTGGAAGCACCGCAGAACGGCGAAAGCTTCCTCCCTCTTTTTACACAGGAGGAACAATGAGCGACTTTGTAAATACCGTAACCGGACCTGTCTCTATCGATGAACTGGGTTTCATCTCACCGCATGAGCATATCCTTTTCTCTGCCCGCGACGGCTGTATCGATCAGGAGATCGAAGAACTGAAAGACTACTATCACTTCGGCGGTAGAACGATCATGGAGATGTCCACACCGGAAATCTGTGCAGCCGATGTCAAGGAAGACAGGATCAGTGTACTGAAAGAGCTTTCCAAGAAGACGGGTGTTCAGATCGTCTATGGGGCAGGATTCTACAAGGAGCCAAGGCTTCCGCAGTCTGTCAAGGATGCATCTCTCGAGGAACTGAAAAACGAGATCAAAAGAGAACTGCTGGAAGGAAGAGGCAAGGACAGGATCAGGGCCGGATTTATCGGTGAAGTCGGTTCCAGCAATTATAAAGTCTACGAAACCGAAGAGAAGGTACTTAGAGCCGCAGGCCGGGCAAGTGCAGAAACGGGATACGGCATTTCTACGCATACCGGAAGAGGCACGATGTACAAGGAACAGCTGTCTTTCTTTGAAGAAGAAGGGGCAGATCTTACCCATGTGATCATCGGTCATCAGGATGTCTATCCGCGTCTGGAAGAAAGAATGGAAGATTATGCATACATCTTCTCCAAAGGCGCAGGTGTTCAGTTCGACTGCTTCGGGAAACAGGGTTTCTTTGAGATAAACAACGACATCGAATACGGCCAGAAATTCCCGTATGACGAAGAAAGAGCCCAAATGATCAAAAGGTTCGTAGACATGGGCTATATCAGGCAGATCTTCATTTCCTGTGATATCGACGGCAGGACACTGATGAAGAACTGGGGCGGATGGGGCTATTCCCATCTGATCACAGGAGGACTAAGTCTATTAAGAAAAGCCGGACTCACCTGGGAACAGATCGATCAGATCACCAGGGAGAATCCGAAGGAATTCCTGAGAGTCAGGGAACAGAAATAATATGGATAAGATCAGAGAATACTTCGAAAAGGAACTTGGATTCAAAAAACACACAGATAACTTTCTGGATGATCTTTTAAAAATCCTGAAGTCAAAGAAAACAGGAAAAGACACAGATTTCATCTGGCTGAAGAAAGAGACGGATGCACTGTGCAGGCTGGCGAAGAAGGAAGGCTTTCAGACAGAAGGAAAGAAGACTCTGATCCATGAGCTTCTCACCGGATACTTGAAAAAAGAAGCCGATGCTGTTCCGTTTGAAACGCACCCATTAAAGATGATCTCCATGCAGAAAGAGATAGAGAATCAGTACCGTCTCGTCGACATCATGCACCGTCACTTCAATGGTTATGAAGCTCTGGAAGCGGGAGACTACGGATGCCACATCAAGTACGGAAGACCGGAAAGGACCATGAAAGTCGAAGAAGTTCTGGCGGAGTACTTCCATGCGGAAGCGGCCGCTCTGGTCAGAGGCGGAGGAACAGGAGCCATTCGAGCTATGTGCTATGCCTCACTGAAACCGGGAAGCAGGATCCTGATCCACGATGCGCCGCTCTACAAGACGACCGGGATCACCCTGGAAGCCATGAATGTACAGATCGTCAGAACCGATTTCAACGATTTCCATAACATCGAGAAAGAGCTGAAGAAAGGCATCGATGTCCTCTATATTCAAAGAGTACGTCAGAAACTGTCCGATACTTATGACGAAATCAGTATCATTGAGAAGGCAAGGAAGATCGATCCGAAGGTAACCATTCTGACGGATGAAAACTATGCCGTAAACAAGGTCGAAAAAACAGGCGCTTCAGCCGGTGCAGATATGTCTGCCTTCTCTACATTTAAGCTGATGGGCATTCCGGGGATCGGAATCGTCATCGGTACAAAAAAGATGATCGACATCGTTCATGAACAGAACTATTCCGGAGGCGGACAGGTACAGGGTCCGGAAGCGATGAAGACGCTGAGAAGTCTGGTGGAGAACCCGGTATTGCTTGGTGTGCAGTCCCTTTCTGTCGACGAGATCGTAAAACGTCTTAATCAGAAAGAAGTCCCGCATGTCGAGAAAGCTCTCAAAGCCAATATCGAGGAAAGGATCGTTCTGGTAAAACTGGATCTGCCGATCGCCAGAGAAGTCATAGAAAGAGCGATAGACTACGGAGCTCTTCCGCATCCGGTCGGATCGGAAAGCCGCTATGAGGTCCAGGCTCTCTTCTACAGGATCGCCAAAGTCATGATCGATGAGAACCCGGTCCTGAGCAGGTATGTGATCCGCATCAATCCGATGCGTTCCGGTCCGGATACCGTAATTCGGATTCTGAACGATTCCATCCTGGATATTATGAAACAGAAAGAACACTAGGTGTTCTTTTTATAAACAAAATAAAAAATAATATGTTATCGGTACTAAAGATGCTATAATAGAAAAATAGAGCGAGAGAAGAGAGTTATGGAGAACAATTACAACGTTAAAGAAGATTTAATTGCTCAGGTTGAAGAACTGTTAAAGAGCGAAGATGCACCTGGAGCCTACGCCAGAGCGAAGGTATTAAGCAGGAAATGGCGCAAGGCCAGAGAATATGAGGAGTCATTGTACGACAAGGAACTGAGCGATAAGTTCCATGCGCTGATGGATGAACTGTCAGAGAAAGCCGGAGATATCGCTGTTTCTGTCGAGGACAGAAAGAATGACATCATCGCCAGGGCAAAAGAAGTCGCTGCGGGCAATAACTATAAAAAAGGAACAGACATGATGAAACAGCTTCTGGATGAATGGAAGCTTTCCGGACGTCTGGATAAAGAAAAGGATGATGAACTCTGGAACCAGTTCCTGGAGGCCAGAAATGAATTCTTCACCAAGAAGAAGGAATACTATACGAATCTGAAGGAAACCTTCGCCGGAAACAAGAAGCTGAAGGAAGAACTGATCGAAAAGGCAAAAGAAGTAGCCAATATCGAAAACATCAAGGAAGCATCCAACAGAGCCAATGAACTGATGGAAGAATGGAAGAAGACAGGTACTGCAGGACGTAAGGATGATGACAATCTTTGGCAGCAGTTCCTGGCGGAAAGAAAAGCATTCTTCGCCAGAAGAGATGAATACTACGACAATCTGAAGGAAACCTTCGCACAGAGAACAGAAGCCAAGAAGGAACTGATCAATGAAGCGAAGCTGTATCTTGCCAGAGGCGAGTTTACCGATGAAGAAGTAGATGCGATCAAGGAACTGAGAAACAAGTGGAAAGAGGTCGGCAATGCCGGCAAGGATCATGAGAACGATCTCTGGAACGAGTTCAATACGATCATCAACAAGTATTTCGAAAACATGAGGTATTACAAGGATTAATTAGAGGCCTGTCGGATGACGGGCTTTTATTTTTATCGGAATATATGCGACAATGAATACAGGAGGGATGTCTATGAAAAAGATTCTGATCAAGATACTGATAGCGGTACTGATTTTCAGCGGTTTTTCATATGCGGTATATCACAGCAAAGAACATGAAGACTGCGAAAACGATCTGCACGTGCATGTGCATGAAATAAACGCCGAAACCTATAAAACGAATACAAAATGTCCGTCCTGCGGTGCAAAAATGATCTTAGAAACAGTAATCTATGAACCAAGCTGTACCGATACCGGCGAAGGTACAGGCCGCTGCAGTAAAATGTCGACTGCCACATGTCCGGCTGAAGGCTATCCGGTAATACTTGAACCTCTTGGTCACAATTATGTTGCGGTTGATGTCATAGAACCTACCTGTACCGAATCCGGAGAAACATTTTACGAATGTCATCGGTGTTATGATTCGATGTATTCCGAAAAAACGGCGCCTTTGGGCCATAACTACATAAAAAAGGTCACAAAAGAAGCTACCTGCGAAGAAGACGGAATCAACACGTATACCTGTTCCAGATGCAGCGACAGTTATACGAAAAAAGTATCCGCTCTCGGTCATGATATCGAATACGAAGAGAAGGAAGCCACCTGTACGGAAGACGGATACAAGAAAGGAACCTGCAAAAGATGCGGCATGACCGTCGATGAGCTTTATCCCGCTCTTGGTCATGACCTGGAATACGAGATCCTGAAACAGGCAACCTGTGAAGAAGAAGGCGAGAGAAAGATCACCTGCAAGAGGTGCGGAGAAACATGGACAGAAAAGATCCTTCCTGCGGGCCACAAGTATCCGAACGAATGGACACTGGTCAAGGAAGCGACATACCTGGAAGAAGGCCTAGAAACAAAGAAGTGCCACTACTGTGATCACATTCTGGAACACGTCCTTCCTAGAAAGAACCCTGTACCTATCGTCATCAGTACGACGGGTACTGCTGCAGTTGCGGGCGGACTGTGGATGTTCCTGAAGAAACGCAAGGCGGCAAAGCTGGTAGAGAAGGCCGTCAAGGAATTCGGAAAGCCTTCTTTCGAAGACAAGACGATCGTCATCAGCAGCGAGGATGAAAAACTTCTTGAACTGCTCAAGAGCAAGCATTTCCTTTCTATATCATCCTGTGAATATGAAGAGCTGGAAACGGCTGTAGCAGACAACGGACCGGATTTGGTGATCATTGATATCGGCACCAAGAAGAAACTGAAAGATCTGGATAAGAAAAGACGGGAAGTCCCTGAACAGAAAGAAGGGGAGAAAGAACAGACCAATCCTCTGGCTGAAACAAGCTTCGCCTACCTGTGTCCGCAGAAGTTTATCGACAAGTACAAGGATGAACTTGACGGATTGAAGAAAGACGAGAATATCGTTGATTATGGTCTGATCAATGACGATCCTGATACCAATATGGTCAAACTGGTGTTGCCGGTGCTGAAACCTGATCTTAAGTCCGATTCGTCGCTGGACAATATCGGCATGATCGCGGATGCCCTGGGTATTCCATACGTATCGACGATCATCAGTGCCTATGAATCCGGAAGAGACCTCAAGTCTACGGTAGAAGAAGGAGAATGGAACATCTCTTCTGTCGCAACCGTCATTTCCGATTTGGCATCCATACTTGGATTTGATACTGTCGCATCTGTTGCCGGGTTGGTGGATGATGTCAATTCCGTAAAAGCTGCCCTGGATGAAGAAGCAGGTGCTCATGAAGTCAAGGGAGCACACGGTGCCGTGAAAGACATCGTTGAAGTCGTATCGGATTTAACTGATAAAGGCTGATCGTCATAAACAGAAACTAACAAAAACTGCCTTCAGGGGCAGTTTTTAAGTGAATCAGCAAGTATCGTCTATTTGAACTTTTCCGGTGTCTGCAGGATCAGAGAATCAGCCGGAATAACCAAACCATCTTCGATTTGTGTATCCCCGCCGAGTATCGTTGCGTTCGCATAAATAATAACATGATTTCCAACATCCGGATGACGCTTACCGCCTTTCAGAAGATTGCCTTCTCCATCCTTACGGAAGTTGCGTACACCCAGAGTAGCCCCATGATACATGCGGACATGGTCGCCCACAGTTGCTGTCTCGCCGATCACGATTCCTGTACCGTGGTCAATGCAGAAGTATTCACCGATTCTTGCACCCGGATTGATGTCGATACCGGTCTTTTCATGGGCATATTCGGTTATGATACGCGGAATGATCGGAACGTTCATCTCATACAGTACATGGGCTATGCGGTAGAGATAGACCGCCAGAAAGCCCGGGAAAGAAAGAACGATCTCGGAATAGGTCTTGGCTGACGGATCGCCGTCATAAATCGCCTGAATGTCCTTGTACAGAGTACGCTGTATCTGCGGCAAAGCATCCAGGAACCGGTCCGTAATCTCGACATAGTTCACATCTACTTTGCGGATCTCTTCTTCCAGATCTCTGCTGATGGAAGCAAAGAGTTCTTCCTGCCTGTCCTCGTGGTTGTAGTATTCCGGAAAGAACAGGATCCTGATCCGGTCCATGATGGAACGGATCTTATCCACATCGATTACAAAACCGTCCCGATCGGCAATGATCGTACGGTTTTCCCGGATCTGTTTCAGGATGTTGTTTCTGTCGGTCATTATTCTTCTCCAAACAGAGCCGTGGACAGATAACGGTCTCCTGAGTCCGGCAGGATCACAACGATATTCTTACCGGCATTTTCTTCTTTCTTTGCCAGTTCAATTGCCGCCCATAATGCCGCACCTGCCGAGATTCCTACCAGCAGACCTTCGGTCTTGCCGAACATCGCACCGGTAGCAATGGCGTCTTCGTTTGCCACCGTGATCACTTCATCATAGACAGTTGTATCCAGAACAGAAGGAACAAATCCTGCTCCGATCCCCTGGATCTTATGCGGACCTGCATTTCCTCCTGAGAGCACCGGAGAAGAAGCCGGTTCAACAGCAACAACTTTGACATCGGCATTCTTTTCTTTCAGATATCTTCCCACACCTGTAATTGTTCCGCCTGTTCCGACACCTGCCACCAGCAGGTCTACCTTACCGTCGGTATCGTTCCAGATCTCCGGACCGGTCGTATTGTAGTGCGCCTTCCAGTTGGCAGGATTGTCGAACTGGGCAGGAATGAAGGAATCCGGGAGCTCATCGGCCAGCTCTTCGGCTTTGGCAATGGCACCCTTCATGCCTTTGACGCCTTCCGAAAGAACGATTTCCGCACCGTAGGCCTTGATCAGTTTCCTTCTCTCGATCGAGAAAGTATCCGGCATGACAATGATGACCCGATAGCCCTTGGATGTACCGACGGCTGCCAGACCGATGCCGGTATTTCCTGAAGTCGGTTCAATGATGACGGAACCTTCTTTCAGGACGCCTCTTTCTTCCGCATCCTCGATCATGGCCAGAGCGATCCTATCCTTGATCGATCCGGTCGCATTGAGATATTCCATCTTACCCAGCAGATTCGCTTTCAGACCGTATTTCTTCTCGATCTTATTCAGTTTCAGTAACGGTGTATTTCCAATCAGTTGTGTTGCGTTTGTTTTTATGTCTGACATATCATTTCTCCTTTTCTTCTGTGACAACAAATAAAAACCGGGATCATCTTAACCCGGATAGTTCCTGCCCCTGTTTCTGCCTTGACTTCTGTCACATGAAAACGATATGGAAAGAACCATCCGGGTCATGACAGATGCAACAGCAATTCATTTCCTGTCTGATCATTAACATCCGGCCGGTTCCTCCTTTATTGATTTCAGTGTAATACAGGGCTTCCGGCAATGCAAGGAAAACGATCTCATAAAAAGAAGCGATCTCCTGAACGCTTCTTCTGTGTTTTTAATCAATCGGAATGAATCCGCAGTGTTTTATGATAAACTCTTTCAGACTGTTAAAGAAACCGTCTCCGTCACTGGTATCAATACGTCCACTGAACAATGAAACAGGCAGGAAGATCAGCTCTTCTCTGTCATCTCTGGTCAGATCAGAGATCGTAAACAGAACCTTTAAAGGGATGCGGTTCGGATCGGCGAAGGATCCGCCGTATTCCTTGACCTTGGCGATCTTGGCTGTTTTCACGATATCCAGAACTTTAGAACCGATCATGACCCGGAAACTGTAGGCAATGTCCTTGTTTTCGGTCGTCTTTTCCGACTGCTCGAAGCAGCGCAGGAATCGCTGCAGAAGCAGTTCGATTTCATTGAAATCCACTTTCCACAGGTTGGAACGTCTGTTGATCAGTTCCAGCAGTTCCACATATTCATACCATGCTTCCCTGTTCCGGATATCGGTGATCTTCTTCAGATCGTAGTTCTTCAGATACAGATTGTCTCCCAGAGCCGTGATCTCGTCCAGGATCTCGCAGTTGTCGAAGAACTCCGAGAAGGCATATTCCAGTTCCTCGATACTGACCTCCTTTTCTCCGTTGTCCAGATAAAGGCTGTGCAGATAATAGTTTTCCGGAAGAACGTCATCCGGCAGCAAAGCATTGCATTGGAGAGTTCTGGTAAAGATCGAGTTGTAGTAGATGTCGATCAGTTTCTTCAGTTCATGATGGAACGGCTTGTTTGGATCGAAGAGGCACGTGTATACGGGATTCAAAGAACCTTCTTCTCCGTCTTTGACGATATAGTTGCGGTAGAAAACGGAACGGCTGTAGTCGTCGACTTTGTCCTGGGACTGTGTCCCGTTCATGTGGGTCTGACAGAAGGACTGCATGGATATGGTCTTCAGGGTAACCAGAAAGTTGTTGATCTGATTCTCATTCAGATGCATGGCCTGAGCCAGAAGAATGTTGTTGCTGTGATCCATCGCCAGGTTGGAACAGAAGCGCAGGAAGTCCTTGCTGTGTTCATCGCTGGATACTGCCCAGTTTTCACGGATACAGTAGACCGAGATCTCTTCACACAGATCGTTCCATTCCTTGAAGACAGGATCGTCTTTACGATAGTGTACGAAAGGAGTCATCTGCTTGTTGTTGAGAAGCACTACGATACTGCCGTTGGCTAAAAGCCGTTTGAATGCTTCCTTGTCCTCTCCGCTGCTTATAAGCAGATCCCGGAAGTAAGGTTCATACAGGATGGAATTCAGTTTCACGACGATCTGTTTATAGTGAAAGAAAGATAAGACGAAGTTTCTTCTTTTATATGCCTTGAGATATTCTTTTACTCTTTCTGAAGCGAAGCCTTCTTTTTCGAACTCGTTATAGTAACGGCTTTCTTTGTCGTAGAAGATTTCCGGAAGCCATTGACTGTCTAAAGCAAACGGATAGACGGCAGAAGGCGCCAGATCGGCCGCATAGACCTTGTAGTAGATGTTGTTGCCTCTGTTGTCAAAAGCCTTTTCCGGCAGAGAATTCTGGTTGATAAAGCCGTTTTCTTCATTTGTATTCATCACAACAGATGAACCTTCTTCGATACCCCTGCGGCGTATCGCTGAAAGCAGTTTTTTCATCGCATCGATGGTCACTTCGCCATAGGCGCTCAATTCGACATACTGATACTGAGACAGATATTTCCTGATCTCCTCGGCACTGCCGTCATCCTTGAACCAGGACGGATGGATCTGACCGACGACCACAAAAAATACCCGGAACTTCTCGGTTCCCTCTTCTTCCATCCGTTTCAGCGAATAGTTGATCTCTTTCAGGACTTCAGGTCTTCTCAAGGAAGAAGAAGAAAGAATACCTACCGTGATATCGGCTTCCTGCAGCGCCGCTTCAATATCGCTTGCCCATCTTTCTCCCAGTTCCAGATTCTGGGAATCGATCCATACTTCACAGCCGTGTCTACTCAAATATCTGGCGATACCGTGCGCGCAGGCGCTGTCCTGATGGGAATAACTGATGAATACTTTTTCTGCCATAGTACACCTCTTACTGTTTCCTGAATGATGTTCCAAGTATATTTCTGTCTATAAGATAATTATAAAGTAAGGAGACCTCTTTTTGGGATGTATAATAAATTATAAGCAACAGGAGAACAGGAAATGAAAAACATGACACTCTACATCGTCGTCGCGTTTATTGCAGTCGTGACAGGAATCGTTCTGGCATTAAGAAAAAGAAACGATTTTCAGGCGATGACTCTGACCCTGACCGGCGCAATGTCGCTGGCCATCGGTATCCTTACTTTTCCATACAACATGCAGTTCAGCGATCTTCCGATCGCCATCATTCAAAGCATCCGTTCCGGACTCTCCGGCGTTGCGATGGGTGTAGACGGAGACATTCCCTACGAGCTGGAACTGGATGGCGTGTCATTCAGGATCTTCCGTTTCTTCCTGTATACCCTGTATATCCTGGGACCGATCGCAGGATCCATGTTTCTGGTATCCTTCTCTTCCAAGATCAGGAACGCTCTATCCTTGATCACAGGAAAGCATTTCTATGTGTTCTCCGGACTGAACGAGAAATCTCTGATGATCTCCGAAAGCATCACTGAAAAAGACAAGAGCGGCACGATCATATTCTGCAACAGTAAGGACTGCGATCCTGCCCTGGCAAGCTCAGCGAGAACGATCAGGGCGCTGCTGATGGATGTTACGGATGACAAGATCGGACTGCTCAGAAACAAGAAATACGAATTCTTTGTGATAGATGGAGACGAGACCGACAGGATCAAGGCTGCCGCAAGACTCTGTGAGGGACTTCTGAAACAGAGGCACTATGACGCAGGCAATGTGATCGTCAGGGTATTCGCTTCCCAGACCCAGAGAGAACTGATCCTGAACCTGGACAAACAGTATTCCGATCAGATCTATCTGCGTCACGTAGATGAAAACAACGCCACGGCGATCGACGCCCTGTCCATGTGCAGCGATATCCTGGCTGTGCAGAAAAGATGCAACGTCGCCCTGCTTGCCGACAGCGATCTGGCGAAACCGTTTCTGACGAACCTGATCTGCCTTCTGATTAAACCGGGAGGGACTTATTCGATTTCTCTAACAGGGCCGAAAAGCAGCAGGATCTACGATTCCCTGAAAGAAGAAAATCCGGAAATCATCCATTATCCGATCAAGGTCCGCGACTGTTCCTACGGGAAAGAAGCGGAAACGCTGAAAGATCCTGATCTCGTATTCGTCCTGTATGAAGACGACAAACTGGCTTATGAGACCGCTGTGAAGATCAGACGCGTTTTAAGCGGCAGAAAAGAAGATCTGTCCTGCCCTAAGATCATGTGCTATGTCAATGATCCTGATTTCCATAAGATGATCAAGGAGAAAGATATCGTTCTGTTCGGAGATCCGAAGAAGACGATCAGCTACGAAAAACTGGTGAATCCGGATCTGGAAAGAGCGGCAGAGCGCGTACACCTCTCTTATCTTCTGTCCGACAGTCAGGATGTCAAGGAAAAAGAAAAGATCCTGAAGGAGAGCGGGTTCTATCATTACCAGAACCAGGAATCTTCTTTTGCGGAAGCCCTGGCTCTGACTTATAAGCAGAAATACATCCTTGCACAGAAGAAGAACAGCAGCCTGTCTGATGAAGAATTCATCAATGAATGGCTAAGCAAGGAAAGAAACATGAAACGGATGGCCGATGCGGAACATGACCGCTGGAATGCCTATGAACGTACCCACGGCTGGCGAAAAGCCAATGAAAAGACGACAGCGGGCATCATTAAAAAGTACAGTGGCAAAAGAGCCAACGATCCGGAACTGCGGCTCCATCCGGCCATTGTGGAGAACGAAGAACTTGCGGCTGCGGAAACGATGGTCAACCGTCTGCTGGAAAAGTACGGCACGGATTACCGCGTTCATTACCTGGATGCGGACAGAGACATCATAAAGAAAATCACGTATATTCTGAACTAATAAAAAGGTCATCATGAATGACCTTTCTTTTATACTTCCTTAAGCATGTCTCCCGGGTTTTCTGCCGCCTTGACATTTCCAAGCGCTTTGACGATCATCCCGTTCTCGTCGATCAGATAAGTCGTTCTGACCACACCCATGTATTTCTTGCCGTACAGGGTCTTTTCTTTCCAGACGTCGTAAGCCTGTATCGTCTTTGTCTCGCTGTCGGAGAGCAGGGTAAACGGCAGTCCGTATTTCTCCTCGAACTTCTTGTGGGAAGCGATAGAGTCCTTACTGACGCCAAGAATGACGGCGTCTTTTTCTCTGAACTGCGGATACAGATCCGCAAAGCCGCAGGCCTGCTTTGTACATCCTGAGGTCATATCCTTCGGATAGAAGTACAGTATGACCTTCTGTCCCCTGTATTCCGATAACGTATGCATCTTCCCGTTCTGATCCGGAAGCGTAAAGTCCGGCGCTTTTATTCCTGTCTCCAGCATGATGTTCTCCTTTTCTTTCTGATTCAAGTATAACATTACTTGTTTCAACGTCTGATCACAGATTATTTAAATATTATTAGATATCTTATTTAAAAGAAATTATATATAATAGAGAAGAAACAGTAAGAAAAGGAGATGTTAATATGCCTGAATTCAAATATGAAATCAATGAAAAAGTAGCGCTGCTGTCGGAAAAGGGCGACTATACCTGTGAAGCCAACGTCATTACGTACGGAACAGGAAAACCGAAACTGGATATCCGTAAATGGAACAGAGCCGAAGACAAGATGCAGAAGGGCATTACCCTGAACAAAGAGGAAGCTCTGACGCTGTTTGAAGCACTGAAAGAATTCGATTTCGATCAGCTGGGATAAAACCGGTACGGATCGTATAGCGGCCACAGCGGATGGAAAGAATAAAATCCTATAAGGCCTATCTTTTTGATCTGTACGGAACACTGGCCGATATTCATACCGATGAATGGAAACTGCCGTTCTGGAAAAGCATAAGTAAAGCATTCTGTTCCCATGGCGCGGATTATGAAGCAAAGGAACTGAGAACTTCCTATTTCAGCGAAGTTACAAGGCAGAAAAAAGAAAAACGGGAAGCGGGACATGAGATCGAGATCGATCTTCGTGAAGTGTTTACGGAACTGTTCAGAAAGAAGGGAATATCTTTGAAGGAGGAAGAACTTCATAAGACAGCCCGATTATTCAGAGAACTGTCCCGAACGCGACTGAGACCTTATGCCCATACCCGGGAACTGCTGTTAAAGCTGCATGAACAGGGAAAGGAAGTATATCTTCTCAGCAATGCCCAAAGTATCTTTACCATGGAAGAGCTGAGGATCCTGAAACTGGACGACCTGTTCGACGACATCCTGATTTCGTCCGACTGCGGGTACAGGAAACCGGATCCTATCGTCTTTGATATCCTGATGAAAAGAAACGGCCTGGTTCCAAAGGACTGTCTGATGATCGGCAACGATCTTTACAGCGATATCCTTGGCGCCAACAGAGCCGGAGTCGATTCTCTCTATATCCGTACCGCTCTGTCTTCCAAAACGGAAACAGAAGCAAAACCCGACTACCTGCAGGAAGGCATGGATATGAAACGGCTGATGCGAAAAATCTGTGAACAGGATCGAAAGGAAGCATGATGATAAAAGAAAAACTGGGAAGCGTACAGCTGAAAGAAAAAGGACAGATCACCATTCCGGCCAAGGTCAGAAAAGCCCTGCAGATCAAAGCCGGAGACAGACTGGATTTGTATGTCAATGAGAAGCAGGAACTGATCCTGATCAAGAATGGAAAGGTCAGGCAGATTAGGGATCTAGCCCTGGAAAAACTCAATAAAATGTAAAAGAAAAGGTGTCTTCTTAGGAAGGCACCTTGTTTCTATGTAGAAACAGTTTTAATAACCCATCAGCTGGCTCAGCACCGAGAACAGTCCATTGGCGCTTACCGTACCCTGGTTGTTGACCGCAGTACCTGCTGCGCTGTTGAGAATATTGTAGAGAGCCTGATACTGGGAATTGTTGTTGTAGCTGCCGTTAACGAAGTTCATCAGGTTATGCAGACCGGAGTTGTTGATGCTGTTGCTGCCGGTCAGTCCCAGGAAGTTGCCTAAGGCGCTGTTGGAGTTGTAGGACGAACCGAACAGTCCGTTGCCGTAGTTTCCGCCAAACAGACCGCTGGAGCTGCCGGAACCGAACAGTCCGTTGCCATAGCTGTTCTGATAGCTGTTACCGCCCAGCAGGGAAGTAAAAAGGTTGCCTCCGCTGTTGTATCCGTAGCCGCTGTTGAAGCCCAGCAGCGAGCCAAGCAGACCGATCGCGGAATTGTTGTAGGTATTGGCGTTCTTTCTCTTGAACAGTTTCAGCAGGACGATGATCAGCATGATCTCCTTGAGATCCAGCCTGCCGTCAAACAGAGCTCTGACAGCCTGGTTGCCTGCAGCTCTTGTTCCTGTGGTGCCGCCGGTATACTGCAGCAGATCCTTGGCGTCCAGAGAGCCTTGGGAAGCCATGTAAAGCTGTACGACCGGGTTGGCGGAAAGTTCCTGCGTCAGTGTCCTCATGTCGTTACCGTCAATATTGCCGACGACATTCAGCAGCGGATTGGCTCTTTCTCCGCCTCTGGTCATCGGAGCGTTCTCACTGTTAAGCAGCTGATTCAACAGCTCAGGATTCTCATCGATCGACTTCAAAACCTTTTCCGTATAATGATTCATTTTCTGTGTTTCTCCTTGTAATGTTATTATAACTTTTTTCCGGACAGTTGAGTATTCCTGTGAATGTTATAATGGAAACAGGATGAAAAAGTATCAGGATATCAATGCGGAAACGATAGACCGCTGGATCGAGGAAGGATGGGCCTGGGGCGTACCGATCAGCCACGAGACTTTTCTTGCGGCGAAACAGGGGAACTGGTATGTCCAGCTGACGCCGACAAAGAAGGTGCCTCACGAATGGTTCCCTGATCTCAAAGGAAAGAAAGTGCTGGGTCTGGCCAGTGGCGGAGGACAGCAGATGCCGATCTTTGCGGCACTGGGTGCGAAATGTACCGTACTGGACTACTCCCTGAAACAGCTGGAAAGCGAGAGAATGGTGGCGGAAAGAGAAGGTTACGACATTCAGATCATCTGGGGAGACATGACACAAAGACTTCCGTTTGATGATGAAACTTTCGATCTGATCTTTCATCCGGTAGCCAACTGCTATGTGGAAGAAGTCAGACCGATCTGGAAAGAATGTTACAGGGTATTGAAGAAGGGTGGCGTTCTCTTGTCCGGAACGGATCACTATGTCAACTACATCGTCAATGACGATGAGACCATGATCGTCAACCGTCTGCCGTTCAACCCTTTAAAGAATCCTGAACAGATGAAACAGCTGGGAGAAGGCGACAGCGGCGTACAGTTCTCCCATTCCCTTGAGGAACAGATCAACGGACAGCTGGAAGCGGGTTTCAGGCTCACTGCTTTGTACGAGGACATCAATGAAGAAGGCCATCTCCACGACCTGAATATCCCGACCTTCCTGGCGATGCGCTCGGTCAAAAGAGAATAAGCCCCGAATTGCAAAGTACGGCTCCCGGCCATCGGAAGGTTCCGACGCGCCGGGAGCCCTTTTCACTCCGCCGTAGCGATCATGGCATAGGCCAGCAGCGGTTCATTGGAACGCCAGAGCTCCTCGAACTGGCTCAGCGGCAGGGGGGAAACGCCCTGCCCCGCCTCCACGGTGTAACCGGGCCGGTCCAACTGCTGGATGAACCAGTCCTTATAGCCCGCGTAGGCGGATTCCTCCG
>JAFZQL010000145.1 GCA_017620435.1 Erysipelotrichaceae bacterium | reverse complement strand
TAAACTGTCACCGTCGCTGGAAAGAGCCGATATCATGAACATGGAAAGAGAATGCGCATATCTGCAGGAAGCGGGCGTTTCCTACTACCATTTTGATGTCATGGATTATACGCTGTATGGCACGACCAAACTTTCTCCGGACATGGTTCCGATGATTTCCGCGAAATTCTCTGTACCGGTCGATGTCCACATCACGACAAAATATCCGGAAGAATACCTCAATGCGGTCTATCCAAACATCAAAGGCAATTATCTGACCTTCTATGCGGAAACGACCTGCGGCGGAATGCAGATATGCAAGGAAGTGCTTGCCAGAGGAGGAAAGCCTGCCGTTTCCATCTATCCGGGCACACCTTTATGCATGGTGGAAGAATACTTCCCGTTTGTCAGCTTTGTGAACCTGATCGTCAAAGACAGCAGAGCCGGCGAGAAGACGATACATCCTTCAATGCTGGAAAAGATCGCCAGACTCAGAAAGATGCTGGATGAGAGAGGATATCAGAAGGTCGAGATCGCCGTTGACGGTTCGATCGATTATCCGGACATCAAGGGTCTTCTGGATGCCGGTGCTACGATCCTCATCCTTGGCTCCAAGACCGCATTCAAGCCTGGTCAGTCCGTTCAGGAAAACATCAGACAGATCAAAGACTATATCAATGAACTGGGGTACGAGGCGGAATAATGAAAAAGATCGTCGTTGATCCGAAAGAGACGTATCAGGACAGCAACGTCGATCTGCTTTGTGCGCAGTATTATCAGAAGCGCAGAAAGTATCCGCATACCGGACTGCTGGTTGATGGAAAAGATGTCGGTTATGAAAGATATCGGGACAAGTATCCTGATTTTCCGTTTATCGATAGAGTTACGGATGTTGATGTGAGCCTGGTCTTCTTTAAGGCGGGCAGAGCGGAGAAATATGTGCCGTCTCATATCGAAAGCGATGAACTGGTCGTCTTCATCCACGGCGGAGGCTGGTGGGCAGGAGCGATAGACCGTTACCGTTATGTCTGCAAGTATATCGCCAAGACATTCAAGAGAATCACTTATTCCATCGATTACGATCTGGCTCCGGAATTCGTCTATCCTCATCAGGTCGATCAGATCAGCGGCATCATCGATGAACTGTGCAAGGAAGGTCAGAAGATCATCCTCTTTGGAGATTCAGCCGGTGGGAACCTGGCGTTGGCGGAGACACTGAAACAGAAGGAACATCCTGATAGAGTCAGAGCTCAGATCCTTTATTATCCGTGCGTCGTGTTGAGCGATCGCTATGACAGGGAATGGGATATCGAAAGATACAAAGAAACAGGAGAACTGGAAAGAAGTCTGATCAGCAGACTGCGTCCTGCCGACGGGATCATGGCTCCTTACTATTGTAAAGCGGAACAAAGAGAAGATGCCTACACATCGCCTCTGTACATGAAGGATCATTCCTTCTATCCGAAGACCATCCTGTGTCTTGCGGGTCTTGATTATCTGCGTCTGCAGGGAGAGGATTTTGCGGAAAAACTGGATAAAGAAGGCGTGGATGTGACGCTGCTTCTCTACAAAGGAGTCGCACACGGTTTCTTTGACCGTCTGTACTATTTCTGGCAGGCGGAGGACAGTATCCGGAGGGTCTATCAGGCCTATCTGGGAATTTCATAAGACAAAAAACATCGACGGTTGGAACAGGGGTTCACAGCCGTTTTTTTATCTTTTCTGATTGTCTGGTCACTGAAGAAATCATAACGGAAGCGGCTCCCTGTATCTGTGATATGATAAAGCTGTAAATAGAAAGAAGACATGTCATGATCTATCGTTTAAAACCTGAATTCAGAGAAAAGATCTGGGGCGGTCACAGATTCAGAGATCTCTATCACATGGACTGCGGAGACGGTCTGGTCGGTGAGGGATGGCTGGTCGCCTGTCTTCCGGGCAAGGAAGATTCAGAGGTGGAAGGAACAGGAATGAGACTGTCCGAGCTTTACAATGCACACAACGAACTGTTCGGTTTCCATGGAACGGATGTCGTACCGATCAAGTTCCTTCTTGGTGACTGCAACGAGAACACTTCCGTGCAGCTGCATCCGAATGACGAGTATGCCAGGAAATACGAGAACTCTCTGGGGAAGTCGGAGTGCGTCTTTTTCCTGGAAGTTGAACCTGATTCCATTGCGATGTACGGTCACAATGCTGAAAACAAGGAAGAACTAAGACGAATGATCGATGAAGGAAGATGGGACGAACTTCTGAGAGTCTATCCGCATCCGAAAAAGAACGACTTTGCCTATGTCCCTGCCGGCAGAGTCCACACTACCTGTAAGGGCGTCGTACTGCTGGAACTCAGCGGGAATGCGGACAAGACCTACAGACTCTACGATTTCGACAGAGTAGGGCCGGACGGGAAGAAGAGACAGCTGGATATTGATAAGGCCATGGATGTCATTATCTGTCCGGACAAGGAAGATCCGTTTATTGAACCGACAATAGAAGATCTGGGTGATCTGAAACTGTATACCTATATCGACAAACCGGGAGAGTTCTCCGCCTACAGGCTGCTTTGCGACGGAACAGGAGAATTCGGACTGGAAGAATTCAGTTTCTGGTTCATATCAGAAGGAGAAGGAATCATCGACGGTAAACAGGTTAAGAAAGGCGAGACCTGGTTCGTGCCTTGCGGACAGGGAAAGCTGAAGATTGAAGGAAAACTGGAGATCGTGATCGGTTCCTACAAGAGCAAAGGAGAACAGCATGACTGAAAGAGAACTGGCGGCGTTGTTTGATCATACCTATCTGAAGGTAGATGGGACGACAGCCGATTTTGACAGGATCATCAATGAAGCGATTGAAATCAGACCGGCAACGGTAGCGGTCAATCAGGTCCCGGCGATCTATTTCAAGGAAAGACTGAAGGCCTACGGGATCAAGGTGTGTTCCGGAGCGGGATTTCCTTTAGGATGCAACAGCATCGACGTGAAGGTCTACGAGGCTCTCGACAACATCAAGAACGGTGTCGATGAGATCGACTACATGTGCAATGTTTCAAAGGTCAAGGACCATGAATGGGAATATCTGGATGAAGAGATGAGAAGAATGACGGAAGTCATACACGGAAGCCACCGTCTGTGCAAGGTCATTCTCGAGAC
>JAFZQL010000144.1 GCA_017620435.1 Erysipelotrichaceae bacterium | reverse complement strand
ATGCGCGCTGTCTCATCAACGACGGACGAGAGTATACCTATCTGGGATCAACGGGAGATTCTCTATCTCTTGATCCGGAAATTGATGGAACCTACTATCTTAACGGTTTCTCCTGGCCGCTGCTGGCGGATCTCGCCGATGAAGAAAAGATCGCAAAAATGCTGGATATCATAGACAGATATCTGAAGACGGATGCCGGACTGAAACTGGTGACTCCTGTCGATTACGACAAGCTAGGTATCGTGACCGGTTCCTCCTTCTACTTCCCCGGCGACAGAGAAAACGGAGGCGTGTTCAAGCACGCAGCCATGATGTGTACGGTCGCCTGTCTGAAAAAGGCCAAGACCGTAAAAGATGCCGATCTGGCACAACGTCTCAGAGACCTTGCCTTCTTCATGATCGACAAGACGCTTCCATACAAGACCCTGGAAGATCCGTACGTCCTGAAAGGCAATCCGCGTTTCTGCACGCAGTACAACAACTCTCAGACCGGTGAAGGCATCGGACCGATCCTGTCGGGAACCGCTTCCTGGCTGACGCTCGCCTACTATGAGATCCTGGGACTTCACTTTGACGGGGACGTTCTGAAGATCGATCCGATCCTGAACAGCGACTCGTTTGAATATACGTTACGTATCAACGGTACGCCGATCGATATCCGTATCCGAAAGATCAACGATTTCAAGGCGGGCGATAAGACCGTATATCTCTATGACGGCAATCCGATCAACAATGGAATCAAGATTCCTGACGACAATAAAACTCATACACTGGAGGTACTCTTATGAAAAAACTGCTGCTTATCTGTTTGTGCCTGATCATGCTGGCATCATGCGGAACAAAAGAATCGTTCGACGGAAAGGACCGTCCTTCTTCCAGAGGACAGCTGCAGGTCGTAGATGGACAGCTGTGCGGCGCTGATGGAAATCCTGTCATTCTCAGAGGTATTTCCGGCTACGGCGTTTCTGTTTCCGAAAGATATATCACCGACGAAACTTTCCATGACCTGGCTCACGTGATGGGTGTCAACGTCTTCCGTATGGCGATGTATACCTACGGCATGGGATCCTTCGGCTACTGTACCGGAGGAGACAAAGAGAAGCTGTACAAACTGATGATGGACGGAGTCGAATACGGTCAGAAGAACGACATGTATGTGATCCTGGACTGGCATATCCTTTCGGACAACGATCCGAACAAGTACATCGACGATGCGAAAGACTTCTTCGACAGAGCGTCCAAAGACTGCAAGGACAGAAACAACGTGATCTACGAGATCTGCAACGAACCGAATCATGTCGACTGGGAGACGATCAAGGAATACGCGAATACGATCATTCCGATCATCCGGAACAACGATCCCGACTCGGTCATCGTCGTAGGAACGCCGGACTGGTCATCCCGTGTGGATATCGCCGCCGATGATCCGCTGGATTATCCGAATCTTCTCTATGCCCTGCATTTCTATTCCGCATCCCACAAACAGGAATCAAGGGACAACGTACAGAAGGCCATCGATAAAAAACTGCCGATCTTCGTTACCGAATACGGCGTGACCGCATCCACAGGCAATTTCCCTTATGATCTGGATGAAGCCGATCTTTGGATCGATTTCCTGGAAACAAACGGCATCAGCCATGTGATGTGGAGTTTCTCCAAAGTATCCGAATCTTCGGCCGCGATCAAGGCCAGCTGCCTGAAAGCCAGCGGCTTCGAATACGATGATTTCTCAACATCCGGCCAGTGGCTGATCGACATGATCAAAAACAGATCGGAAAAATAAAAGCCTTGTCAAGGCTTTTTTAAATATACTATTTCATGTCGTAGACGAATACTTCATGGATCTCTTCACTGTATCCTTCATAGAAGCCTTTCGGCATTCCTAGAACGATCCTGGCGCCGCGGTTGTATAGAAGTAGAAACTGTCCGTTTTTCCTGTCAAAGGACAATCCCTCGATCTCTCCCTGCCTTATCACATCATCGAAGGTTTTTTCTAATGTCACACGTGCGCTGATTCCGTTTTCGTTGATACTGATCCTATACATGTGGTCAGGATCTTCGTCATCCGCGTTGCCGTCGTCGCAGGTCACGTACAGACAGCCGTCGTAGTAGGCGATCCCCTGCAACCACTGCGGATACGGCTGCATGTGTATTCTTCCCTTGTATTCGCCGGTATGCAGATCATAGGTGTAGAGATAAGAACTCGATTCATCATCCACCCAGGAAGTCATGTAGACTGTAGCGGAATCATAGTCGACAGCGATCCCGGAACACTCCAGCTGTCCTGTTTCTTCTTTAAACGGAAATACCCGTTTCAGCTCCAGCGTGTCTTTGTCATATACGGCTACCTGGATATTGCTTCCGACGCCATCCATGAAGTACTCTACTCCAAGATACAGTTCATCCTGATAGACATCGATGTCGCCGATGTGATTTACCTCAAGTTCATAACCCTTAAAAGGATCCCTGTTCTCCAGAACCACATTCCATTCCTTGTCGTATTTCGTGAGTGTCGTAGATCCGCTGACCCAGTAATACTCTCCATCCGTGCAGATCCCCTGTCTGCCGTTTACCGCATGAACCGAATTCAGCTCGTAGTTCTGTCTTGGAACATAGTCTTTCCATCTGTTTTCCATTTCATCTTCCTTACCGGTCGTACAGCCGAAAACACAAAATAGAAGCACTATATTCAATAGAACAGTAATAATTCTTTTCATATTGCCTCCCTTTTATTGAAACAGCCGCATGACAAAATCCACGACCTTCTCCAGATCACTGCGGTCCTGATAAGATTCCAGGATCTCATTTGCCTGTCTGACGTTGTCGGTGATGATATAGTCGACATCGGACTTCAGGAAGTAATCCTGTCTTTCTCTTTCGTTCGGTGTCCAGACCATGATCTTCTTGTTCAGGTCGTGAACGGAATCGGCGGCAAAAGAAGTCGCTGCTTCATCTTCCAGGCCGAGGTAGTCGCAATTGAGCGCTGCAGTATTGCCGAACGAGACGAATGTCAGATAGGCCGTGTTCATTTCCGGATATGCCGTTTCCGCATAATCGATGAGATCGTACTTCAGGGAAATCAGTACACATTCATCTGTCATACCGTATTCCTTGATGATTCTGACGGCGTCGTCGACCATCTGTCTGTCTGCCGTATTTCCTTTCAGTTCCACAAACAGAACGATCTTTCCTTTTGCTGCTTCCAGCATCTCTTCAAAAGTCGCGACCTGCTGCGGATCATCCGGATAGTTCGGATCATGGATCGTCAGGGTCTTTACTTCCGCCAGCGTCATTTCTTCCGGCTTCCTGCCGTCCGAACAAAGCCGCGAGAAATTTCCGTCATGGTTGACGATATAATGTCCGTCTGATGTGCGCTGAATGTCGATCTCACTGCCGTATGCTCCAAGAGAAATCGCCGTCTCTATCCCTTCTACCGTATTCTCCGGCGCTTCGTTTCCTCCTCCCCGGTGGGCGATGATCCCGGTGCTGATTTTTTCAGAAAAGATTACATCAAAGTAATGATTGAACAGCAGCGACATCGTCAGAAGGAAGAGAACCGCAAAGCCCATCCTCAACAGGAAATGTTTTCCGGCTTTCCTGTCACTTCTAAAAACAAATCCGTCATCCATGCCCATGTAACGGTAATAAAGTCTCGTGATCCCGACGATATAGAAGGTCTGAAGCAGAGAGTTGGTCAGTGCCAGAACAAAGCTCAGAAGCATGCCGAAAAACAGGATCAGAAAACGAAGGACAAGACCGTTGTGTATAAATATGAGAGCGGCAGCCGCAAACGGAAGGATCAGGGCAAGAATAAACAGAGCATTCACGGCTATACCGTAGAGCAGGAATCGGAACTGATTCTTCAGATAATCCTTCCAGTTTTTTCTCATGATTGCCCGGGAATTATCATCAGCCCTACTGCTTTTCAGTCCGCTGATCAGAATGCCGTGGATCGTAAAGAAGTTCATGATGCCGATGATCAGGAATACGACTACAGCAAACAGATAGATGGCGTTGTACAGCGGCGTAGTCCTGATGACCGAAGTGATGAAAGTCGGTATGTAGAAATCCCTGGTCAAAGAGATGGAAAGACCAAAACCAATGATCGGCGCGATCAGGGCGATATACAGTACGATCCCGATGCCGTCCGGCGTAAAGAAACTCTTTATTGACCGCAGGCCTTCCTTGAAGATGACACTCAACCTGATCTCTTTTTCTTCCAGCACCTTGGATGCGAAAATGATCTGCGTATTCAGATCAAAGGCGACATAAAGAAAAAACGTACCGATCGCAACAACGATCAGCAAAGGCCCCTGCCAGGTCTTGTACAGTATGCTAAGATCGCCGCTGCTGACGGCGACTCTTCCGGTACTTCTGATCAGAAGCATGCTGATCTGTTTCAGGACAGCCAGAAGTATTGCCAGAAGAACCTTGCTGAAAAACTGATATCTGAAGGTATCCGGTACGATCTGAATGTAAGGCAACGCATGTCTGATTTTTTCTTTGATTTTCATCTTTTCTAAATCAACAATATCATTATAGCGTTTTATAAAAAGCAGAACATCTTTGTTCTGCTTTCTGCTTAATGTCGATAGTATTTCTCAAGATCCTTCTTGATCAGCGTATAGATCGCCAGTCCCTTCTCGCTCTTGAACTTGCGGATCAGGTGACGGTAGATGTAGCTCTTGTCGTTGTGCCTGTCTGCAGGAATGGCGTCAAGATATCTGGCTACCTCCTCGATTTCATTTTCAGGATAATCCTTCAGAAGATTCTGCAGAAGCTTTCTGTTGTTTCCTGTTTCGCTGTTCTTGGAAGGAGTGCTGCTTTTCTTCCTGTTCGGCTTGTTTTCGCTCTTTGCCGGTTCTTCCGGCTGCTTCTTGACGATGATCCTGGTCTCGGAATTCTCGTTCTTCTTGACCGGCTGGTTCTTCTGTGACCGGTTCGTCTTTGCCTTGTCCGGTTTGGTGTTGATCCGAACGACATCAATTCCGTTATTCTTCCAGTAATCGATGACGTGATCAAAACCGGTATCCTGCGATACCACGGTGAAAGAGGAATGCTTTCCCGTACCGATCAGATATCCAAGATAAGAAGACAGATAGAAATCCAGGGAATTCCTTCCCGGTTCGCATTCTATGATATTGATCTTGTGTCTCTGATTATCAGTAAGGTCCTTCAGCAAAGAGAAATTCAGGCTTTTGGCATTCTCCGTTACAAAAATATAGAAGTCACTCTTCTCGTCCTTCTTCAGCAGATCTGCCCAGGTAGATCCGACATTTTCGCTATCGATCAGATAAGCGGGTAATTTACTCGTAAAAAACATGTTCATATTAACCATAATAACATCAATTGCCTGTTTTGAATATCGTGATGATTCAGCATCTTTCATCCAGACTGCCTGCTGCGCCCTGTATACGTGATCAGCAGCATGCCGATACATCCGACCATAATCAGCATGATCCGCCCCGGAAACGTGCTAAAAAACGCTCCTGCGAAGCCCATATATGGCAGATGAAAGACATACTTCCCGATCACGCTGTCATAAGATACCGCCTGCATGTCTTCCAGCGGATTCTTGTCCCCCTTGGTATGCAGTTCTTTCTTTTCTTTATCGTTGTCCGTTACCCGGTGCGTCACGACGGAACCATTGCTGCTGAAAGCGATGATATCTCCCGCTTCCAGATCTTCTGCAGTACATTCCCTGACATAGACCATGCTGCCGACAGGGATCTGCGGTTCCATGCTTCCGGAAACGACATAGAACGACCTTATATTCATCAGCCCAGGTATCAGGAAAACTGCCGAAACGAAAAAGAAAACACAGAGGAACAGGATCCCGAAAAAACGCAAAAAAGCCGTACTGAAATTTCCGGCTTTCTTACTGTTCTTTTTGAAAGAATCAGGCTTATTCATTTTCCTTCCGTCTTCTTCTCAGAAGTAATAATAAGAGAAGCAGCAGGAACAGCGATCCGCCGATCAGCGGCAGTGCATATTTCTGCAGGAAAGAACCGTTTTTCTTTTCCTCGTTTCTGCTTTCCTCACTGTTCTGGGTCTCATCCGGTTCAGCTGCAGGCGTTTCCGTTTCATCCATATCGACCATCTCGACAGGAGCTTCCGTTTCTTGCGGTTCTACCGTCTCTGCCGGAGATGTCTCCTGATCTGTACCGATGCTGCCGTTTCCGGATCCTCCCCCTTCTTCCTCGATGATGATCGTACCGCTGTTGGACTTGACTCTGCGATATACAAAAGTCAGTTCCGTCACTTCATCTTCTTTTAGTGTAACGGTATAGTTCTCAACCAGCGGAGCATATCCTTTGATATGGACATAGGCAATGACCGGCTTGTCCCCGACATTGCCCTGGTAGGCCTTTCTGACAGGTCCTATCCCTTTTCCGTTCTCATCGACATAGTTCACATAGTATTTCACCATGTTGTGCTCGATGCCGTAGGAAGCGACAAATACGATATCGTGCGTTACCGCCTACGCACCGGCCAGAGCCCCTTCAATACCCGCTACATGATAACCCTTGAAGTAATAGTTCTCATCGATGTTTTCATCCTTGATCTCATAGTCGTTCGGATTCCACATCCATTCCTCGTCCGCACCGATCTGTACCGTGATCTGTTTTACCGGATTGCCTTTTTCGTCTTCCAGCATGCCGTGCAGACCGGCTTAAATCGTAACCGTATAGGTGTTCTCGTTTGTATCGTCCTCCGCATAGATCGTATTGCCGAAGACATTCAGCAGCAGGATCGCTGCCAGGATCATTAACAGTTTCTTCTTCATTAATGAGTCCTCCTTCTTCTGCTGTCAAGATACAGATAGATTGCCAGGATCATCATGATGATAAACAGGATCCCGCAGACAAGATAATACAGGTTTCTGGTACGGATCGCATCCGGTCCACCATCCAGACCTGTCTTAGGAATACGGAAGATCTCCGGTGAATCAGGAACCTCGACAGCGAAGTCCAGCTGCAGTTCGCCTATCGTATCCTGGTAGGCATTGCCCTGTGTTTCTCCATCCAGTTCAAAACGTACCGTAACCGTTGCGCTTTCTCCGGATCCGATGTCTCCCAGTACGAAGAAATCCTCCAGAGCATCCGTTGCTTCGTGCAGGCCCGTTTCGCTTCCCGTACCGCCGATCTTCTCGGAAGAATACAGCACCGTCTCCGTTCCGGAAGCATCCGTAAACGACAGCGAATACTTGTAGGCGCCGCCCGAAATATTCAGCTTATCTTCAAAGCTCTTGATGATCTTGTTTTCGATCCACCAGGTGCTGGATTCCGTATGATTGTTGATCAGCGTGATCTTCAGCTCGGCATTATCGCCTGGCTGCATGCCGGCCATGGCATCCGCCACTTCCTTGGAAGTATAGTTGGTCTTCAGCTTCTTTCCGTCGAAAGTAACTGTCCAGTCTTTTGTTTCCTGAGGATAGGTATCGGCCTTGACACCAAGCGGCAAGGCAAGCAGCAATGCGATCAGTATGACTATCATTCTCTTAAACATCCTGCTACTCCTCTCCCAGACTCAGTGTCCCGTCGTCAGCTATGCTAACGGTTCTGCCCCAGGCACTCATTGCGGCATCTTCCGCATTGTGCGTCTGAATGGCATCTACCTGAACGTCGATACAGAAGGTACATCCGTCATAGACATACTCCGTTGTGATCACGGTATAGCCCGTCTCCTCGTCGACAGATTCCTTTTCCTGTATGACATAATTCTTGATCTCCGGATCCAGCATCATTTTACTTGCGAAATCCGGTGTTGTTTCGCCGTTTCTTACCGACTGCGATCCTTTCAGGACCTGCGTGTAGTACAGCACAGTTCTTTCTTTTGTTGTATAGGCCTTGTCTATGATCCAGCCGTTGTCTTCCGTCAGCAGCGTCAGCGAGATCAGATCCGGATCCATATCCATGTTCTTGTTACCGTCTTTATCCAGCCAGTACTTGTAGATCGTAACCCGGACATACTCGTCGATCTGTCCGCTGTTTCTGACAGACAGCGTCTCCGGATAGACGACGCCGTATCTGATTTTCTTCAGATCCCGGAACAGCGGCGTTTCCGCATTCACATCCCAGTCTCTCTTGCTCTTGTTGTAGGTTCTCCAGGAAAGAGCTTTCCCGTTCTCGTTCAGCGTGACGCCGATGTCGTACATCTCGAAACGGGAATCGTATATGCCCGATACGATCAGGGCAGCCCTGGTCGCACCGATTGCCGAGAACAGGAACAGAACAGCCGTAACAGTGAAAGCGATCAGAATCTTCTTGTTCTTGAATTTCTTCATCATTGTCCGTCACCTCCTGTCGTCCAGCCTACGCTCCAGTCTTTGACGTAACCTCCCTCGCCATCGGAAATGGCAGGAATGTATTCATAGACGACGATCACGTTGAACTGCGACAGCTCGATCGAAGCCTTCTCGATCTCAATATCCATGCTTGCTTCCTCGCCTGCCATCAGGACCTTGTAGTATTCGTACCAGCCGTCCGAAGTCATTCTCCATTCGCCTTCTTCAAAGACGAAATCGATCAGGTCGAAGATCTCAGAAGACGCATAGGCTCTGATCCTGACATAGATCGGATCAGAATCACTGTCAGCCTTTATAACGACACGCTTGTTGCCGCCGATTTTCTCTTCCTTGAATTCTACGACCTCTTTCAGAACGACAGGAGCAGTACCCTTTGCCTGTACATAGGTCGAGAAGTAGGCTAGGGTCTTAGGAACACTGATCATCAATGCCAGCGTTACCATCAATAATAGAATCAGTTTATTCTTCTTATTCATGACCTTCACCTCCTTCCTCAAGATCGCTTATCCAGGTCCATGTTTCACCGTCCTCCGTTGTAAAGGTGTTCTGTGCACCATAGCCCCGTTTCCGCTTATTGTCATAAGTATTGGTAAATGACGCCAGGTTCTCCGGTCTATCCGGATCGATCACCACGTTGACCGTAGCGTCTGTACTCAGCTTGTAGCCGGCACCGACATAGACCTCCTTAACCGTAACATTCGCGTCGCTTGGAAGATCCTTGATCTCGATCCGTTTCTTGCCCGGACCGTCGTAAGTCAGCGAATAAACATCCGCAAGGATGATCTCACCATTCTTTTCCACAACGACATCAAAGATGAACGTAACCGGCGAACCGTCTTCCCAGGTATCCAGTTCCTTCTCGATCACCAGATCTCCAAAGAGAACTACCGTATGTTTATTGGTGAACCTGATCTTGGCAGTTTCGTTGGAAACGATCGTACCTGCCGTGTCTTCCGAGCTTACCAGCTCCCAGTTCTTCGGAATCTCGACTTCTTCTACCGTATAGGTCGTTCCTGCAGGGATACTGCTGATCTCAACAGTCTCTTTCGGCGTCATGGAAATCGTATCTCCGGACTTGTATTCCTCATCGTAAGATCGTCCTCCTTCGGATGCGATCGTTGCGATGAACTTGTCTTCCAGCTCTTCTCCGTCCTTATCGTAGAGATGAACGACGAACGAGAACTTCTGATTATCATCGCCGCTGACGATCTCCTTATAGATCTTCAGACTGCCAGGCATATACCTGTTGACAAACATCGGTTCGTTTTCATCTTTATAGATGACTTCACAGTCAAGTCTGCCGTTTCCGCCATTCTCAACATTGACCGTTACTCCAAAGGTATTCTTGTCGTATTCAATATTCTTGTCTTCGCCAGGTACTTCCTGAACCGTATAGGTATATGTGCCCGTCGTATCGTAAGAGATCGGATCGAAGTACACGACCGCATATCCGTAATACGGATTCTCTATCTGGTTGCCGTTTTCATCATACACATACTGATTTTCATCGATAGCACCGTTGCTCTTTGTCTGCAGGACTTCTCCATCTTCATCCAGCAGTTCAAAGCTGAACTGGCCTTCTTCGATCTCTCCGTCAATCAGTTTCTTGTGCGCCACGATATAGGCTTCACCTTTGGCTTTGTACGTATTTGTCGCAAACGCTTCGGCATTGTGATTCGAAACGATTACACCCTCTGCACCTTCGATCTTCTTCAGTGTCCAGCCGTCAGGGATTTCGGTCTCTTCAATCGTATAAGATGTTCCGTTCGGCAGATTCGGGATCACGATCGTCTGACCGGCCTTCAATGTGACATATACCACACCGAAAGTAGGAGTCAGCGGATCGTTCTCGTTCTTCAGCCACTGGGCATACAGAGTGATTGTTTCTTCCTTCGTCAGGTTCTTCACCTGCTGACCGTCCGTGTACGCATCTCCTGTGCCGTCCGCCTTCGTATTCCATCCGATAAAGATCGAACCTTCCTTCTGATAAGTATTCAGCGGCAGATTCTTGGCCACTCCTGAATTCATCTTCAGGTTCTCCATTCCGCCGGAAGTAGCGCCGTTGCCGTCGAATATGATCTCGTACGTACCTCTGCTGTAGTAGTAGTCGATGAATGTCGTACCGTTCTTGTTTACCGATACAGTCTGCGGATCAGGCAGATAGAATCCCTCCGCGGCATATTCCGTCTTAACAGGAGGTGTTACGATCGCCACCAGCTGATCCGGATCATCTTCCGAAGGTACAGCCTTCGCATACTTCACTTCCGTAGCAGCCAGATCGAAATCGCTTCCGTCAAGCTTCTCTTTATAGTGCCTTACCGTATACTTCCAGTTGTCACCCTTGTTCCACTGAGCATACAGAACAATCGTTTCACCGATCTTGGTACCGATCTGACTGTAGGTGTACGTCTTACCCGGATCATAGGATGTACCGGAACCATCTTCCTTCGTATTCCATCCGCCAATCGTGTAGCCAGGTTTCTGAACGTCAGGATAATCCGGCATCGTGATCTTCTTGTTCATGAACTCAGCTCTTGTGCTGGTTGGTGAACAATAGCCGCCTTCAGCGTTAAAGTAAACGATTGAACCGGTATCGTCCGTCTGCCATACCCATGTACCAGCCATTTCTGACTTATATTTACTAGCAAGTATTTCTGGAGTGCATGGACCATATGCACCATCTATCCTAATCCACTCGCCGGTATATGGCGAGCTTGAAGGTGGAGTAGGCAGATTGGTGTTGCTTGCTCCTGTGAACTTGTAACCAGGCCCTAAAACTATGGTTGATATTGCTCTTGTACTGAGGAAGAAATCACTCATAGAAGCAGATTTGTTGGTGATTGTCATGCCGCTGATATCCAGATACTCAAGCGCTGAACTGTTTTTAAATACACCATACAAACTTGCACTTATGCTTCCGTAGTTATTTCCTTGAACAGCACCGCTAACATCAAAGTTGCTGATATCAAGGCTCTTCAGACTTGTCAATCCTTCAAAACAACTCTGGAAACTTACAACCTTAGATGTATCGAAAGAGCTTAAATCCAAAGATTTTAAGTTCCTACAGAAAATGAATGTCCATCTCAAGACTCTAAGATTTGGTGTTCTAAAGCTGCTTAAGTCCAAAGATTCAAGACTAGAACAGTCTCTGAACATCATGTCCATGGTCTCTATTTTTCTTGTATCCCACGTACTGACATCAATCGATCTCAAAGAAGTACAACCGTAGAACAGTGCCTGGAATGTGGTGTCTATCGATGTATCTAGTCTGCTTAAATCAACCGAAGTCAGATTAGAACAGTTGTAGAACCAGTATCTGGTATCTTTAGGTTTGATTGCCTGACCATCTGCAATTCTTACAGATCTTACGTTTGTATTGAACGCACCATTTCTCGAGTTAGTTTCAATGCCTGTATACACTGTTCCGGAATATGTGTTTCCTTTAATGTCTGTGACTGTGGTGTTTGCACCGTTACTGTAAGTTCCTTTGCTTCTGAAGAAAATCAGTTCTCTGTTTGAAGTGTATATAGCATATGCCGTTCCTTCCAGCATATCAGATGTTGCATGGAACCATGTCGATACTTCATCGTCATCATCTTCCTTCATCGGACCGATGCCGTTCTTTAATAATCCAAGAGGCAGCGGATTGCTTAACAGCGGTAATGCCTCACCGCCCGCTCCACCGGATGTGCCTGTTTCTGTCGGTACTTCTATCGTGCCGTCTTCATTTTCAATGTACCAGTAGATCTTGTCATCGATAGGCATTCCGGATTCATTTCTGAAGGTGATCTTAAAGGTGAACTCGTCATCCTCATTGGCTTCATTCACACCTTCGCCGATCTTAGTAAGTCTCAAAGCTCCAGGTCTCTTCTTGTTGATGAAACTGATACCGTCATCATCATATGTGACTCTGGAAATCAGCATATCTTCAGATTCAGAAACAACGACCGTTACCGTTTCTTCATGCGTATCATACTCAATCGAATCATCGGTAAATCCGGTTTCCTTGATGATGTAGGTATGGGTACCGACATCATCTTTTGTATAGTCGATACGCTTGAACTGGATAAAGCCTCCGTTCATCGTCTCGACGGTTTCTAATAATACTCTCTTACCGTCAACTACTTCATACAGTTCAAAAGTATACTTGCCTGCTTCGGCTACGGTATTGTCCAGCATCTTGGTTCCGTGGAACCTGACTGCTGTCATCTTCGGCTGATACAGGTTGGTAAACTCGGCTTCCTGGGTTTCCATCTCTATGATCTTTCCTGATGAATTCTTTTCTTCAATCAGGATCCATCCGTCAGGTGTTTCTTCCCAGATCTGGTATGATGTACCGGCAGGCAGACCATCTATGATGGCTGTCTCATCGCCATGAAGAATGATTTCAAATTCTCCGTCTTTAACCGAAACGGTGTTATGGGCAAATACAGCCTGCAATGTAACCTTATCGCCGATATTGTAGGTATTAACCGGGATCGTTGCTCTATCGGTATATTCTCTCTGCTGTCCTACTTCTGTTCCTGAGCTGTTAATGACGCTTGCTTCTATCCAGTTAACAAAACGATATTTATCTTTCTGGAATTCATTTGCCGGAAGCTTGCATTCTACATCAAAATCAGTAGTTACATCAGACATCAGGCCTGCAACAGGCAGATCTTCCTCAGCAACCGTGAAATGGATTGTATATGCTGCGTTTCTTTCCCAGATCCAGGTTCCCGCCCATGTGATAGTATCATTGCCATATTCGTCTTTTAATTCTTCGGCAGTTTTAGCTATCAGTGTATCTGTGTTGATCCACTTGCCTGTGCATCCAGAAGCAGTAGGTGTTGGCAGTATTGCATAACGGCCTTCGTAGTAAGGAGGTTTAAAGGAGAAATCACTGCCTAACGAGATTGAAGATAATGCGTTACAGCCAGCGAACATGTTGTTCATATTCATCATGTATGCTGTAATGCTGAAATTCCTGATATCAAGTGTTTTCAAACTTGAACAATCCCTGAACATTCCCGCCGTTTCTCTTACCTTCGGGGTCTTGAAAACACTTAAATCAAGAGTTTCTAAACTGCTGCATCCGGAAAACATAGAAGCCATGTACATTACATTCTCGGTATTAAAATATGTGCCGAGAGTCAAAGACTTAAGGCTCGAACATGAGCTAAACATCAAACCCATGTTTGTTACGTTCGCAGTTTTGAATGTTGTTAGATCAAGGGTCTTCAGGCTAGAGCAGCCGCCAAAGAGAGATGATAGATCGGTAACGTTCTCTACCGTGAATTCATTCCCGAAAACAACAGTCTCAAGGCTGGTACATGAACGGAACATGGAAGTCATGTTGGTTCCTGAAATACTTGCTGTACTGAAGCCACTTAAATCAAGTGACTTCAAGGAACTGCATGTATCGAACATCTGGCTCATCTTTTCAACTTTAGCTGTATTAAAGTTTTTGCCGAATTTGATAGATTCCAGCGCGAAACACCAGTAGAACATGCTTTCCATCGATTCGACTGATGCGGTATTGAAAGAGCTTAAATCAAGCGTCTTCAGCTTCTGACAGTCATTAAACATGCTTGCCATAGTAACAACATTGTCTGTGCTGAACTTGTCGCCGAATTTGATAGATTCCAGCAGTCTGCAGCTCTTAAACATAGAATCCATGTTTGTTATAGCAGTGGTATTTAAGGTGCTCAGATCAAGAGATACAAGTCCATAACATGCATAGAACATGTTATAAGTGCTGGATACCTTAAGCTTCTCATCGAAAGTGACGGTTTTTAGGTTGGAGCACAGGCTGAACAAAGAATCCAAAGCAATAGGACTCTCTGTCTTGAATCCTGTAAGATCCACCGAAACAAGACCGCTCCATCTCTGGAACCATGACGACATGCTTGTAGGCTTAATGACGCTGTTGTCATCAACATCCACATACTTGACACCGGTCAGATTACCCCATGTCTTTGAAGACAAGAAATCAGAATAAATCGTACCGGAGTAGTCTTTTGTCACACCGTCAACAGTCAGTGTTACAGGCGATGTCGGCACCGTTTTACTTGTGAAGAAGATGAAATACTGACCGGACTGAATCGCGTATGCCTTTTCTTCCTCGCTGTCTCCTTCTTTCAAAGGACCGTTAAAGCCGTTCCGAACGATTAATGGGAAAGGATTGGCCAGCAGAGGTTGTGAATCGCCGCCACTTCCTGTTCCATCACCGGTTCCGTTTTCGTTGCCCGTTCCGCTTTCGCTACCGTTTCCTTCGCCTGTGTCTCCCGATCCGCCATTGCCCTGGCTGCCTTCTTTCACGATCGTATACTCGTAAACAGCATCTTCTTCTACGTCTTCTCCAATCAGTTTTACATGGAAAACGAATTCCTGATCCGGATCGTATTCCTCGGATTCATCACTGATCTTCTTGGTGATCGACAGCGATCCAGGTTCCAGCGTATTGACAAAGACCGGAAGTTCTCCTT
>JAFZQL010000143.1 GCA_017620435.1 Erysipelotrichaceae bacterium | reverse complement strand
ACATATCTCTTTTTTTGATTTATTCTTATTCATTCTTTCTTATTATAGCAGTTACAGATATCGGTCCAGCAGTTCTCCGTTCAGATCGCGGATCGACCTGATTTCAAATTCTTCTTTGCCTGAAGAGACAATGACCCTCTTCTGTATATCGATCTTTCTGACGCGGATCAGTTTTTCTACATAGGACCCGCCTTTTTTCTTCTCATCAGGAACATAATAAAGGATTCTCAATTCCGGCAGTTCATCCAGATGATTCTGCAGGATCGAAAGTTTCATATCCAGAATCTCTTTTTCCGTATCGCTAAGTTCCTGGAACGCTTCTGTCATTCTTGCGGCTTCCTTGATCGTTTCACCGTAACCGGTAAGCGCCGCAAAAGGAGCAAACTGCGCCGCCCTGTCATATTCCGACATGTGCGGACGGTTCTTTGATACGAAACGCGGAAGATCGATGATGTCGTCATAATTACGTTCTTCGTTCATTTCCGGTGTCCTCCGATCTGTTCATGTCTCTGTATGCCGGTAGCGCCTTCTTCAAGGTCTGTGCCGCTGATTATAGCATTAAGACCGTATCGTTTCTTGATGCGCAGGATCGCTTTCTGGATCTGTTCCTCTTTTTTTCTTTCGGCAGTTTTTCTTTCTCTGTTTTCCTCTTCTTTTTCCGGATCGCTGAACAGACTTGTCTGTTCTATTCTGGTTTTCTGTGCAGAAACAGAGTACGGCAGGATCCGGTCCGCACAGATATTGATCCTTCTGATCAGAAGGTGGGGATCTACGGTCTTCTTATAGATTTCCATGAAAGCATCCGTGATTTCCCTGTTTGATGATGTATAATCCTTCAGCTGCACTGATCCACCGCCCGGTTTCGGCACTACTCTGCCATACCAGTTAGATACGATCTTTCCCTCGTAATTCTCCAACTCGTTTGCAGCATCGTAGTTGACCATCAGAGAAACATGATCCGTCACCAGATCCTTTTCCAGCAGATCCAGGACCAGATCGTTGATCATCTCCCTGATCACGACTTCCGCTTTTCTGTAGGAATAAGGTTCCGCCAGGACCTGTCCTGAGCCAAGCGAATTGCTTTCAGGTCTGTATGATTTGATGTCTTTCATCGTGCAGGATTCATAGCCCCAGGCATGGTCGATCAGAAGCTCGGCATTGATGCCGAATTCATCATAAAGCACGCCGTCTGCTTTTAATGAAAATCTGGCCAGATCGCCCATGGTATAGATGCCGTGTTTCGCAAGTCTTGCGGTGATTCCCTTGCCTACACGCCAGAAATCCGTCAGCGGCTGATGGTTCCAGAGATTCTTTCGGTAAGTGTATTCATCCAGCTGTGCGATCCTGACGCCGTCTTTGTCGGCAGTAAGATGCTTCGCTTCAATATCCATCGCTACTTTCGCCAGATAAAGATTCGTTCCGATACCGGCAGTAGCGGTAATTCCCGTTTCCGCAAGCACTTCCCGGATCATCGTCATGGCCAGCTGTCTGGCTGTCATCCGGTAAGTATTCAGATACTCGCTGACATCGATAAATACTTCGTCGATCGAATAGACGTGGATGTCCTCCGGCGATACGTAACGCATGTAGATCTCGTAGATCCTGCGGCTGTATTCCATGTAGTGCGACATTCTTGGGACAGCCGTCAGAAAAGAAATATCCAGAGACGGATCGTCTGTCAGTTCATTAAGATAAATCGATTCTCCTTTGATCCTTCCTCTGTTTGTTTTTCTTCTTTCTTTATTGATTCTGGAAACTTTCTGTTTTACTTCAAAAAGACGTGCTCTTCCGGGTATGCCAAAAGTCTTGAGCGCCGGAGACACGGCAAGACAGATTGTTTTATCGGTCCTGCTTTCATCTGCTACGACAAGATTGACGTTTAAAGGATCCAAATTCCTTTCTCTGCATTCAACAGACGCATAAAAAGACTTCAGATCGATTGCCAGGTATGTCCTCTCTGAATGTTCCATACAACTATTATTTTACATGATTTTATTTCAATTAAGAAGCCTGTTTCCCGGTATATTCGTTCAGGTATACTTTCAATAAAGTGGTATAAACACGCTGATTGTAGGATGCGTTTTTTGAATACTCTTCGTTGTTTCCGCCCAGCATCCATACGGCAAAAGCACCTGCCGCTTTAGATCTTGAAAGACCGCCGTAGCAGTGAAGAAGCAGCGTATCGACAGACCGGTTTCTGTTGATGAAATCGATGATCGATCTCGCCATGTTTTCATTAAAAAGGACGGCACCTTCCACCTCATCTTCAATATCATCGAAGTACAACGTCAGAACATCCTTACAGAACAGGCTTTTCTCAAAACGGATCCCAAAGCCGCCCGTATGGCTGTCCTGTATCGAAACGACGGCGTAGGTGTCGCTGCGTGAGGCGAGTTCTTCCAGGCCGTAAGGATAATAGTGATCCATGACATATTCGAATGCATCGTAGACCGATTTAACGATTACTCTCTTCATGATTCTATTTTCTGTCTCCCCTTTTGTATTCAAGATCGTAGCACAGTGCAGTTTCTATCTCAATGCTTTCTTTGCAGTGCAGTAACGCATTCCAGATGAACGGTATACGGGAACATGTCTACGGGATAGACCGTCCCGATTTCAAAATCTTCCTTCAGCAGTTCCAGATCCCTTGCCAGCGTAGCAGGATTGCAGGAAACATAGACGATCCTCTTGACATCGCTGCTGCACAGGGATGCGATCAATTCTTTTGACAGGCCTTTTCTCGGCGGATCAACAATGACGATATCCTTGCCTGCAAGATACGGATCCATGCCTTTTGAAGCATCCGCCATCATTCTAAGAAAGCCTTGTCTCTTATTAATAGAAGTTCCAGATAGACCTTCATCAATATATCTTTCAACCAACTCCCAATCAGGATGCCACTTAAGTAATTCATCGTAATACTGTACCTGATTTTCCAAAGCTGAAATCTGTGCCTCGTGCTCCGTAGAGACACGAGCATAAATAACTACTTT
>JAFZQL010000142.1 GCA_017620435.1 Erysipelotrichaceae bacterium | reverse complement strand
TCGTATTGGCTTCCTTGATGCATTCACGGGAGATCTTTTCTCTGAGCCTGCCGTTTTCGATCAGCAGGCAGATCGCCTGATACCAGTCTTCGGTCGTATTTCTGACCAGCAGACCGTTTTTACGATCTTTGATCCCGTAGACATAAGGCTGCAGATCCGAATAGATCCCCGCGATACCGAAAGAAGCGTATTCCACGTATTTGTTGAAGTACTTGCAGGCATGAAAAGGCGTATCCGGCATCGGTGCCAAACCGATGTCCCAGTTGGCCTCTTTGACGATTTCCGTATATCTCTTGTAACTGTCTTCGTATGGAATGTGTTTCAGATGGTAGTCATCTACGATCTTCGGTCTGGCTCCCATGAATTCGATATCGACATCGGAGCCGTATTTCTCAATGATCCTGATCAGACATTCTTCCAGGATATGGTTGATATCCTGGGTCCGGTCGATAGAACCGGCAAAGCCGATGCGGATCCTGTCGTTTTTCGGTTTTTTATCAATGGCGCTCAAGGAAGGCTCATCCAGAAGAAAACTGTTCCTGAATCCTTTTCCGTACTTTTCCAGCAGGACAGGAGAAGGCGTCATAAACGTATCGCACAGACTCATGATCTTCAGGATGTTGCTGCGGATGTTTTCCTGATGATAGTATTTCGCGCTGCTGACATAGTCAGGCAGATTCAGCAGATCGTCATCCAGCACATAGACCATGTGTTTCTTGCCGGCGCACAGCTGAGCCGTGTAGGCTTCCAGATCGCTTTCACTTCTGACAAAAACGATGATATCGGCCCAGGAAAGATCCCCGGTGCTGATCCTGGCGGCTATCAGAAAACGGTATTCGATCTTTCCCGCTTCCGACAGATACTGAAGCTGGGTATGACCACACAGAAGGACGGAAGGAATCAGAGAATGTGAGATGATCAGTACTTTCATTTCTTCTTCAGACCCTGTTCCTTTTTATAGCTTCTGCATACTTCTTTCGCATCCGAAATCATTCTGACTTTCCCATGATCCAGCCAGAGTACCACATCGCACATTTCTTCTATTTTTTCCAGATTATGCGATACAAACAGTACCGTAGCGCCTCCTGACATCAGTTCTTTCATTCTGTTCAGACTCTTTTCCTGGAAAGCGGCATCGCCTACCGATAAGATCTCGTCGACGATCAGGATCTCCGGATTGACCACCGAAGCGATGGAGAAAGCCAGTCTGGCCATCATGCCGGAGGAATAGTTCCGGATCGGCATATCGATGAATTCCCTGATCTCGGCAAAATCGACGATCTCCTCGTACTTGGATTCCAGGTATTCCTTGGAATATCCCAGGATCGCTCCGTTCAGATAGATGTTTTCTTTACCGGTCAGTTCCAGGTCAAAACCGGCGCCTAGTTCCAGCATCGGTACGATGTTTCCTCTGGTGATGATCGTGCCTTCGGTCGGTTTCAGTATGCCGGAGATAAGCTTTAAAGTCGTGGACTTGCCGGCGCCGTTGCGTCCGATCAGGCCCAGAGTCTTTCCCTTCTCCAGGGAGAATGAAACATGATCCAGAGCGAGGAATTCATTGTACTGCAGTTTTCCGCTTAAGGCTGAAGTAAAAATCTCTTTTAACGAGTTGATCGGTTCGCTGGACATCTTGAACTTCATCGAGACGTCTTTTACTTCTATCATCTTCTTTGCCATAGAAACTCCTAGAGATACAGCGTAAACTTGTCCTGCGTCTTCTTGAACACAAACAGACCGGCCAGCAGGGAAGCAAGCGCAAATACCAGACAGTAGATATACGCCATAGGTTCCGGAGAAATCCCGTCGATCAGGCATTTACGCAGATTGCCGATGAAATGATACAAAGGATTCAGCCTGATGATGAATCTGAAACGTTCCGGAACGATTTCAGCCGGATAGAAGATCGGCGTTGCATACTGCCAGATCTGAACGATGACTCCCCAGAGGAACTGAATGTCTCTGAAAAAGACCATGAATGCGGAAAGCAACAGTCCAAAGCCCAATGAGAAAACGATCAGGCAGGCCAGGAAATAGAACATCAGTAAAAGCGATTTATGGAACGTGACCCCCATCAGCAGGCTGACGAGCAGCAACGGTATCAGCGAGATACCCAGATTGATCGTAGAAGACATAGTCTTGGCCATAGGGAAAATATATTTCGGAATGTAGACCTTGTTTATCAGGTTGGCATTGCCGGAGATTGAAGACAGACACATGTCCGTCGTTTCCTTAAAGAAGTTGAAACATACGACACCGCTCAGCAGATAGACCGGATAGTTCTTGGTATCGGCCTTAAAGAAAGTAGAGAATACCAGGAACTGAACGATCATCGTCAGCAGCGGATTCAGGAAGCTCCAGAATACACCTAAGACAGATCTTTTGTATTTTGATTTGAAATCTCTTGAAACCAGTTGCGAAATGAGAAAACTGTACTGGAATACGGCAAGTATGGAACGGATCAGATAGTTGGCACGGTTGTTTCTAACATAGCTGCGGTAGGAACTATACAGGATTGCCGCAAGGATCAGTCCGACACCCAAAGCGATGAACCAGTAGTAACGGTTGGCGTGAATGATCTGCGTTCCATCGACAGAGAAACACAGCATGCCTTCACACGGTTCGCCGTTGACATAAAGCCGGGAATCCGACAGGACGTTCTCTTTGGTCATCATTGCCGCCAGAGACCGGTTTTCCTCAGCGTTGCTGTAAAGTCTGAACGAAAGACGCTTTCCTTTCATGTCTTCGATCGGCCGATCCGCTCTCAGGACAACACTGCCCTGTTCCGGGATCTCATCGATATTCAGGATCTCTCTCATCAGTACTCTGTCGCCTTCCAGCAGATCGATGACCAGATTGCCGCTTCCTTCCCGATAGAACTTCGTAAAAACAAGCGTTGCCGATTCGATCCTGTCAACCGTATTCACGAATTCCTGTCTGACATCCATGCCTTTTACGATCTCGTCCGTAACGCTATCTGCTTCCGGCATGGCGATCTTTTCGACTGCTTCCTTGTATTTCAGCTGTTCACCGGCAAGATAATAAAAAGCTACCGCCAGAACGGCATACAGGATCAGGATACAGCTTAGTACTTTCTTGATCTTATTCTCCATCCGCACTATTCACCCGTTAATGAAAAACAGATCGTCCCCTTGACTTTCATCTTGCCGAACAGGATCGTCTCTTTTCCTGTTTCCTGCATCATCAGAGCCAGCCCCGTATCGGAAGCGGTCTCCGGGTAGATTCTTAATGTCAGTTCTTTTCCCAGTACGCCTTCGATCGGCTGAGAAGCCTCAACAAAGAACCTGTGCTGATCCTCGATCTGCAGCACGTTGACAGTCTTCTTCAACAGACTCTTATTTCCGTCCAGCAGTTCGATCGTAATGTCTACATCATCTAAAACATAGAGCTTGGTAAATACGACCGCAAGTTCTTTGATCGGATCGGTACGGTTGATGAACTTCTGTTCAACGACCAGACCGTTGGTGATCTCGTTGGTTACGGCATCCGCCGCAGGCATTTCTCTGTTTTCCGAAACGGTGACCGTTTCCTTTCTGACAAAGAGTTTATCTTTAAACATATACAGTACTGCCGCCACAACAAACAGTGAACACAAGACGATCAGCACTACTATTTTTCTATCTTTCTTCATAAGTTCCAATCCTTCTTTTTTATAACTCTTCTATTCTAACATTTTTAGATATAGTTTACTAATACCAGAAAACGGAAGAAAAGATCATTCACTGTTCCGGTCTTCAGTCTTTCATCGTTCAGAAGACGTTTCTTCAGCTTCCTGTCTTTCTGATAATACGCCAGCGTCTGCAGCAGTTCCCTGTTTTCCGCGGAGCACTCTTTCCCGTAGATGCGGAGCAGAGCTTTAGCCGTTAAGCTGCGGTAGTTTCTGCTCTTTCCGTTCAGGAATCGCCTGATCCTGCCGCTGAATACTTTTAATTTATCCGCGCTCATACCGATCTCGTTGTTTCTGTGCTGACGGTAATACATATGGGAAGCAGGATCCAGGATCATCTTGCCGAACATGCATACGACCTTATGAATGATGGCGTCATGGATCAGACAGTACTCCTTTTCCATGTCATAGCTGATGACCTTTTCTCTTGCCTTATGATTGAACACAAAAGTACAGCCGGGAGCGGTATGGTAGATCAGAGAATGCGGAAAATCGGAATAATTGTAAAGAGGAGAAACATTGGAATCGATCGGATTCAGTTTCTCATCCGTCAGCGTATAGCGGCTGCAGTAGAGAAGAGGAATGCTTTCATCTTCTTTTTTCAGCGCTTCAACCGCAGCAGAAAGCTTGTCAGGCATCCAGACATCATCCTGATCGCACAGAGCGTAGTATTCGGCATCTTCACAGTCTCGAATCAGCTCATAGAAAGAGCCCGCAGGACCCCTGTTTTCGCCTTTGCGGTATTCGATCCTGCTGTCCCTGGCACGGTACTCCTCCAGAATCGTCAAAGTGCCGTCGGAAGAACCGTCATCCCTGACCACGATCTTATCCGGCATATGTTCCTGCGCCAGCAGGGAATCCAGCTGTTCACGCAGATACTTTTCGCCGTTGTAGGTAGACATCAGCACAATCAGTTTCATTTCATGACCTCATCTATCAGTTTCAAACATTTGACAACAAAAGCATCCGAAGAGAAAAACCGTTCGAATAAAGCCCGGATCTCCCCGCTGCGCTTTCTTGCCGAACGGATCTCGTCGGCATTTACCGCAGTGTTTTGATCGATATTAAAACCTGCTCCGTATTCTTCCGTAAGCTTCCAGGTATCGCCTTTGATATTGTTGATGATCGGCAGACCGTGGGCGAAATAATCGATGCACTTGACAGTCAGTCCGATGTAGAGCCCTTCTTTATAAAGATTGATCCCCGCATGACATTTCGCAAAGATCTCCGCCTTCTTTTCTTCATCCCTGATCGGACCGTGGTAGATCGTTTCCGCGACTTCTTTCAGCGCAGCGACAAACACATCGCGTTTCTCTCCGTCTCCGATCACATGAACCCGGACCGCTTCGCCGATCTTAGACACCGTTGAAACGATCAGATCGATATCGATCAGATTATTGATCGAACCGATGTAGCATAACGTCAGTTTTTCATCCTCCGCCTTTAAAACAGACGGTACAGGAAGATCCATCTTCCTTGACCAGTAAAGCGTCTCCATCCTTCCGGAATACTCGTTCTTCAGTATCTCCTGATACAGGTCGCATTCCGTAACCAGCAGATCCGCGCAAGAAAGAGACTTCTTCCGGATGTTTTTCCAGATCTGAAACGGCAGCAGATCCTTAGGGATCCTGGTCGGCAGGGATTCCGGCCACATGTCGATGATATCGACGACAAGTCTTGTCTTCGGATATTTCTTTTTATACCGTTTCGCTTCTTGAATCAGCGAGTTTGCCGGAGCCATCAGCCAGATCAGATCCGGATCGTATTTCTCCGTTTCCGCAAAGACGTCTTTCGCAAAACAGCGGTGTGAAAGCATCCTTCCGACAGAAAGGTTACGCGTATATGTTCTTGTCTTCAGGGCGGTAAAGCGTTCCGGGATCGATGTTCTTGTGCATTTGCGCACATGCGAAAAATCCGAGGTCAGAACAACGGTATCAAACCCCTTGCGCATGCATACTTCATATATCAGATCCGCACGTTCTTCATTTGATTCGAAGCAAGTGATGATCACGGCTTTCATATTTCTATTGTACCCGGGAAAGGATCAATTCACAAATGTATAAGACAATACATAGATCACGATCTCAAAAAACAAGAACAGATATACCAGGAAAGTGTATTTCTCGAATCTCTGCGGCAGGGTCAATTTTCCGTTCGGGAATATCACGAAGAAGAACGGCAGGAGCGGACTGAAATATCTCCCCTGAATTCCCTCGACGATAATGCCGCCGTAGTCTTCGACAATAGACTGGGAAGACTCGGTCCATGACACAAACATGCCGATGATGACGTAAAGACCGATCACGATGCACATCAGTACCAGAACCGCTTTGATCAGAAGCGGCAGGGTCTTAGGTTGTGAAACAAAAGACATGGCAAGCAGAATGGCCAGCGCAAGATGAACGATACCGATCGGAACGATCAGAGTGTCGCCGGACAACGCTCTGCAGAAAGAGCCGTAGAACCAGTACTTGATCCGATAGCGGATCGTCCTGTAGAAGATCATCAGCGTTTCCACAGGATGATGGATCATATAGGAAAAAGAATAGGAATCCTTGTGCGGCTGAACGCCGATGTTCTTGAGATCCAATGAGATCAGATTCTCGGTATCCTTACGCAGGATGCTCTTGAACAGCAGCTGCAGAGGACCTGCCATGATGTCGTAGAGCTGATAGACCGCAGGCAGACACAGCAGAAGCGATATCAGTATCTTCTTTTTTGTATTGCCGTACTGTTTTGCAGGTACGAAGAAGAACAGGAAAGAGAAGAAACCGTAAACGACTTTTGCCGGAGCCAGCAGGAAACAGATCACAAAGACGATAATGTACTCTTTCAGCGGTATCTCCGTTTCCGAGAAGTACCATCTCAGGAAGAAGGCGATACTTAGGAAACTAAGTCCAAGAATGAACGTATCATAGGTAATGGACGCCGCTGTCTGAAGGAACATCGGCATGATGGACACGATGCCCAGGACAGGCTTCAGCGTCGGAGCCAGTCTGATCGCGAAATATACGCATACGGCATAGAAGATCAGACCGGTGATCCTGCCGAGATAGAAACCGGTGATCATGTTCAGTTTCAGGAGTCTTCCCAGCGTCAGTCCGATCGCATTCGGGATGTACTGGATCCAGTAGAGATCTCTTGCGTTGCGGGAAAGAGTCTGAAGCTTATTGGTTAGTTTCAGCGGCTTAAAAATCTCTCTGATCAGACGGACATATCCGGCACTGATGTTGTAATGGCCGTACATGTATCCGTATTTCAGATAAACGGAATCGATCGTTTTCTGTTCAGTAAACAACATCATGTTGGAGACCTGAAGCGCTACTTCATAATGGCTCAGCTCATCAGGAGGCGAAGCAGGAACAATGATGATCATCATCAGTATTCCCATGATGATGATGGCACAGGTAAACAGAACTTCTCTGGAAGGATCAAACAGAAGCAGCAGCAAGGCAAGAAAAATCATGCCGATCGAAGTAAAAAAGACGACTCCGGAGGCGAAGCCTTTCAGTTCATCGTTGTGAATCAGATATTTCAGGCTCAGATCGGCATCGTCCACCTGTTCCCCGTTGATACGGAAAACGGAATCTTCAAAACAGGATCCGTTGGAATAATAGACTCCGACTCCTTTTCCATCGGGACTGTCGGAATCGATGGAGATCCTGATCCGGTCATAATCAGACAGAACATGATTCAAGGGAAAAGTCCGGAAATCGTTATCGATGATCTTTCCGACATCGATCGTTTCAGACGCATA
>JAFZQL010000141.1 GCA_017620435.1 Erysipelotrichaceae bacterium | reverse complement strand
GTAATACAGCAGCACCATCGTTCCCAGCGGTGCGATCGTCATGCCTGCATAATACAGGACCTGGTTATCGATATAGCGGTTCGCAAAGTACAGGAATGTCGACAGAAAACTGATATAGGCAAGAACAGGATTCGGTTTGATGTCCCAGATATTGACTTTTCCCAGATCGGCGATCTTGAAGCGTTTCAGCAGGAAGACGCTTAACAGATGGATCAGAATTCCTTCCATGGCGCCCATGACAATGGTCGTAAAGACATAAATGACGACCAGGATCTTGTCAAAATCAAGACCGGCTGCCGTAAAAATCGTCTCATAACTGATGCCGGAAACGGATCCTGCCTCTTTCATGGCTTCCTTGTACTGTGCGATCATCGTCGCTACCGGAAAACCCAGGATCGGATAAACCACAAAAGAAGCGATGATCTCGCCTACGACATAGACCATGATCGCCAGAAACATCAGAGTCTGCTTATCCAGATTCTTCTTCATTCCAACGGAATAGACGATACCCGTCAGGATTCCTACCGGAACGTAGATCAGATAAGTAAACTGAAAATTTCCCAGCAGAAAACTGATGATGATCAGTCCGACGGAAAGCACAAGTCCGTCTTTTACCGTATGCATGGCGCTGTAAAGGATCACCACGACCGGTACGACAAGTACGACCAGTTCGGTAAACCAGTAGGCAGTCATCCTGTCGATCAGGATCATCGCGCCGATAATGGCCAGCATCATGGCACCCTGCGTCAGTTTCTTCGTTTTATTCATACTCTTTTATTATAAAATAAAAAACCTCCCGAATGGAGAGGTCTTTATCAAACTAATCGGCAATATAAGGTAATAATGCCATCTGACGCGCTCTTTTGATTGCGGTAGAGAGCATTCTCTGATACTTCGCGCTGGTGCCGGTAACGCGTCTCGGAGTGATCTTTCCATTTGGAGAGATAAACTTCTTCAGCAGTTCGACATCTTTATAATCGATATATTCGATCTTGTTCTTGGTAAAGTAACAGACTTTTTTATAACCTACTCTTTGTTTTCTGAAAGCCATGGTTCATTCCTTTCTAAATATCAATAAAACGGCAGATCATCACTGGAAATATCCAGCGCAGGCGTATTCGAGAAATCATCATCCATGCTGTCAGGATAGCCGGGATCTGCAGCCGGTGTGAAGGTCTGATTCTGCGGCGCATAGCTGCCGGTAGAAGCAGGCATTCCGTTTCCTGTTCTGTTGGATATGATCTGTACACTGTCTGCTACGACTTCGGTCACATAGACTTTTCCGTTCTGACCGTCATAGCTTCTGGTCTGTATCCTGCCTTCAACGGATACGATCGTTCCTTTTGACGCATAACTGGAGAGAAAGTCGGCAGACTGTCTCCAGGCGATGCAGTTAATGAAATCCGCTGTCTGTCCTGCCTGCTGCTGCGACTGGAATCTCCTGTCTACGGCAACCGTAAAGCTGCATACAGAAGCGTTTGAATTGGTTTTTCTCAGTTCAATGTCTTTTGTCAGACGTCCGACCAGTACGACCCGATTCAGATTAATCATTATTTGCTTCCTTTTTTCTCATCCGTTGAGATCGTCATCAGTCTTACGATGTCATTGCTGATACCCATCAGACGCTTGAACTCGTTTAAGCCGTCAACGTCAACAGTATAAGTAACTACAACGTAATATCCCTTGGACATATGATCGATTTCATAAGCAAAATCTCTCATGCCCCAGTCGTCAACGTTGTCGATGGTGCCGCCGTGCTGGGTAATGATGCCATGCATCTGCTCTACCAATGCAGCTCTTGCAGCGTCGTCGAGACCGGACTTGATGATATACATAGTCTCATATTGTTTCATTCTTTTACCTCCTTCTGGACTAACGGTCTATTGCTAGACAAGGAATAGTTTTTTCTATTCGCTTGCTTATTATAACAAATAACTTAAAAAATGTGCAATAAAGATTTTATAATAATGATATGGCTTTAGACGGCATCATTTTAAGTAAGATTAAAGAGGATCTGGAAGGCTATCTTCCGATCAGGATCAACCGTATTTCGCAAACCAGCGCCACGGAAGTCGTCTTTAATGTGCATGCGGACAATGTCAGAACAAATCTGGCTGTTTCCCTGCATTCCAACTTCAACCACATCTGTCTTTCCGGCAAGAATTATACGACCTACAACGATCCGTCGACCTTTGTCATGGTTCTAAGGAAGTATCTTCTCAACGGCATCATCTATAAGATCGAACAGTACGGCTACGACCGATATCTTCTGCTTCATGTCAGAGCCAGGAATGAGCTTTATGACGAGAAGGAATACATCCTTTCCGTAGAACTGATGGGCAAATACGCCAATCTGATCCTGGTATCCGATGAAAACAGGATCATCGACGCTCTGAAGAAGATCCCGCCGTACGAGAATACCAGGAGGACCATTCTTCCGGGTGCCGTCTTTACCCTTCCGGAAAAACAGGACAAACAGGATCCGTATCATCCGTCAGACATCAATTTCGAAGAATCGCTGGTCAATCAGATCCAGGGTTTCTCCAGACTGCTGGAAAACGAGGTCCGCTTCCGCATGAAAACGTGCAGCTATGACGATATCATGAAACAGATCAGTGAATCAAAGCGTCTGTATCTGACCAAGATATCGGACAAATACGAATTCCATGTCATCCCTTTAACCCATCTGGAACAGGAAGCAGTCCCATGGGACATCCAGGAAGGACTGGATGAAGTCTATTACAGGGACGATGAAAAGGAAAGAATCAGGAACATCTCCGATGATCTTTTTAAGGTCGTCAGAAGACAGATCAAACACTATGAGACTAAGATCCATAAACTGAATGTTTCTCTGGAAGAAGCCCTGAATCTGCAGGGAGACAAAGAGAACGGAGATCTTCTTTACACCTATGAGAATCTCGATCAGAAGGGTCTGAAACAGCTGGAGATCTGCGATTTTAACGGCGAGATGAAACAGATCGCCCTGGATCCGAAACTCTCCGTCAAAGGCAATGCGAATAAGTACTATTCCCTGTATCAGAAGAAACGCAAAGGAAAGAGCCATATCGAGGAACAGATCGCGATCGCCGAAAGCGAATTGGAATACTTTGAATC
>JAFZQL010000140.1 GCA_017620435.1 Erysipelotrichaceae bacterium | reverse complement strand
GGCGATCGATACATCGCTCGACAGCATCTTTGAATTCTCCAGGGCATGTCTCAATCTCAGTTCGTTGTACTTGTCCTGCAGCGAAATCAGTTCCGCAACTGCATTCTCAAAGAACGATGAAGATGCACCGGTCGAACCGATCGAACCGACCTCTTCCTTATCGGTAAGGATACAGACAGATGTCCGATCGGGATCTTTGGATTCCAGCAAGGCGATCAGCGACGTATAGGCGCAGATCCTGTCGTCATGGCCGTAACCTATGATCATACTTTTATCCAGACCGAGATCTCTCGCTTTTCCGGCAGGAACCAGTTCCAGCTCAGCGGAAAGGAAGTCGTCTTCCTCGATGCCATATTCCTTTTTCAGCAGATCCAGAATGTTCTTCTTGATCGGATCCTTCTCTTCTTCCCCTTCTGCCGGGATCGAACCGATCAAAGCATTCAGATCTTCGCCTTCAACGATCTTGTTTCCGGTCTTGGTCATCTGATCTCTGGCCAGATGCGGAAGCAGATCGGAGATCTCCAGGACAGGATCCCCTTCTTTCTCGCCGATGCAGATATCGACGTTCGTTCCGTCTTTCCTGCAGACGACGCCGTGCAGCGACAGTGGTCTGGCTACCCACTGATAGTGCTTGATTCCGCCGTAGTAGTGCGTATCGAAAAAGGCCAGTCCGTTGTCTTCATACAGCGGATTCTGTTTCAGGTCGATCCTCGGAGAGTCGATATGCGCGCCGAGAATGTTCATGCCATCTTCGATCTTCTTATTGCCGACCACAAACAGAGCCAGAGACTTGTCTCTGTTGTTGAAATAGAACTTGTCGCCCGGGTTCAGTTTCTTGACGTTCCTGAAAGGCTTGAATCCGGCTTTTTCGGCCATGGCTATGGCTTCTTTCACAGCTTCCCGTTCGGTCTTGACATTGCTCAGGAATTCTTTATATCCTTCCGCAAAAGTCATTACCTGTTTCAGCTGCTTTCCTTTGTATTTTTCCCAAACTGTTTTCATCTTTATCCTTCTTTCTAATAAGACTTGTATATCTTTTTAATCAGGGATACGAATTTCTCCCGGTCCACATCCAGGAAGGCCTGGCAGTGCCGGTCTTCGTATTTGTAGTCGGTCCACAGATCCGTGACCGTCTTTCCCTGACTGATCGTTCCCTGTGTTTCCACGTAGATGCCGCACTTCTGTCCCGTGAACCATTCCGGATGCGCGGTATAGATCACCGGGCAGGCATCATGTTCGCAGAGCCCGCTGAACTTCTTGTTTTCCTGCGCCTTATATAATAAGTGATTGGAATCTTCAAATAGTCTGGCGGCAGGATTGTCGTAAGAGATGATCTCCTTGATATCTTTATCATCCAGGAATGCTTTCAATGTGACATCCAGTCCGAACATGTTTACCGGAATGCCGGATTTAAACACATTCTCCGCCGCATGCGGATCTACAAAGATATTGAATTCCGCACACGGAGTAACGTTGCCTCCGATCGCTGCTCCGCCCATGATATTGAGGACTTTGATATAGTCGACGACATCAGGATGCTTGGCGATCGTAATTGCGATATTGGTCAGAGGTCCGACGGCACAGACCGTCAGTTCCCCTTTCAGTTCTTTGGCTTTCTCATACAAGGTGTCAAAGGCATTCATCGTTTCAAGAGGAGCCTTGGATCTTGGAATATCTGCCCCTCCAAGGCCGTTTTCGCCATGTACATGCGGCGCAGTACGCAGCGGATTTACCAGCGGTCTGTCCGCGCCTTGATATACTTTAACGTCTTCTCTTCCCGCAAGAGACAGGACATCTCTGGCATTCCTGAAGGCGTTGTCTAATGTCGTATTCCCGGCAACAGCCGAAACGCCAACCATATCGAATTCTTCGATTCTGCAGGCACATAGCAGAGCCAGCGAATCATCGACACCGGTATCGGTATCGATCCAGATCGGTATCTTTTTCATCCTAAACCTCCCATCCCTCGAATCTGCTGCAGGCTTCGACCAGATAATCTACGAACTTTTCTCTGTCCAGATCGACTACGCAGCGGCAGTTTGGAGCATTACCGGTACGTCCGTCGTAATCGGCAATCGTCGCTCCGCGGCAGTACTTACCCTGCAGCTCGATATCGACGTAGTAGTCTCTGATATCGAAAATCTCCGGGTGGACCAGAGACATGACCGCACACGGATCATGGGTCGTGGCGCCTGCCCATCCCAAAGATTTTACATGAATGAAGAAGAAATCGAACCATCCGGCAACGACTTCGGCAACCGGATTGTGCAATGCTCTGATCCGCTCCCAATCTTCCGGATAGACCAGGGCTCTTTCCGTCACATCCAGACCGCACATCTGCAGCGGCAGTCCGCTGTGGTATACCGTATAGGCCGCTTCCGGATCGACCAGTATGTTGAATTCCGCACCTGATGTCCAGTTTCCGTTACGCAGTCCTCCGCCCATCGTCGAAATCATCTCGATCTTATCTTTCAGTTCCGGATGAGCCAGCAGCAGTGCCGCGACATTAGTCTGGGCTCCGGTCGTGATGATCGTTACTTTTTCTTCGGATTCTCTTAAGACCTTGGCCATCATTTCCGGCGCAGAAAGCTTCGAAAGCTCACGGTGCGGTTCCGGCAGAGCAGGTCCGTCCAGTCCAGTCTCGCCATGGAAGTTCGGCGCAATGATCAGATCTGAACACAGCGGTTTGTTTCTGCCTTTTGCTACTTCGATATCCAGATGCAACAGAGCCGCGATCCTTCTGGCGTTGTACGTGACTTTTTCCAGTGTCTGATTTCCCGCAACAGTCGTGATCGCTTTGATATCGAATTCAGGAATCGTGGATGCCAATACCCACCCGATCGCATCGTCGTGTCCGGGATCGCCGTCCAGAATGACGGGTCTTTTCTTTATTTCACTCATATTAGATCCTTTCTAGTTTTCCATTTTTATTCTAACATAAGTCAAGTTTCGTTATAATGATGTTGAAGGAAGGTTAAAACAATGAAATATCCATTTCCAAAAATCGATCTGCACCTGCACCTCGACGGCTCTTTCCGTCCGGAAACCGTCTGGCAGCTGGTGCAGGAACAGGGTGTCGAATCCCCTGCCGATACACCGGAAGGCTACCGTGAATTCATCGACAGGTGCGTTCATTCCGGAAGCGTCAACGAATATCTGAAGGCCTTCGATGCGCCGCTGCTGGTAATGCAGGACAAAGAATCGATCATCCGCATTACCAGAGAACTGATCGAAGATCTGGCAAAACTGGGCCTTGCCTACGCGGAGATCCGTTTTGCACCGCAGCTGCATACCCAGAAAGGCTTAAGCCAGGATGATGCGATCGAAGCAGTTCTGGAAGGCAGAAGACAGGGTATGGAAGCTTATCCGGAAATCAGCATCGGCATCATCTGCTGCATGATGTGCGTCGGCCCTGAAACGGCAAACTGGGACGCCAACATGGAGACGGCAAAGATCACGCATAAATATCTGGATAAAGGTGTTGTCGCGATCGACCTGGCCGGGGCCGAAGGCATCGTTCCATTAAGCAATTTCTCTCCTTTATTCAAAGTCGCCAGAGAATTCAATACCCCGATCACTTGCCATGCGGGAGATTCCCAGGACTGGCAGACTGTCAGGGACGCCATTGAAATGGGCGCCGTCAGGATCGGTCATGGCCACCACATCTACGAGAATCCGGAACTGTGCCGTTATGCATCCGATCACAACATCGCCCTGGAGATCTGTCCTACTTCCAACATCCATTGCCGTACCAGAGAATCCTATCCGATGCATCCGGCATGGAATCTATACTCCATGGGCATTCCGGTAACGATCAATACCGACAACATGACGATGTCCAGAGTGACGCTGGATGACGAATATGATCACTGCCTGAAGGAAATGGGTTTTGAATACGAGGATCTGATCCTGATGAATATCAACTCCGTGAAGTATTCATTCATGAAAGAAGAAGAAAAAGGAAAACTGATCGCCAGACTGGAAAAGTATCTGGACGAGGTAAGCGAATGAAACAGGCGCATATTCAGCTGGATGAAACCGTAAACGCTCCGTGCGCCCTGATGCCCGGAGATCCGAAAAGAGTCGATGTGATCGCTTCCTGTCTGGAGAATGTCGAAGAGCTGACTTTCAACAGGGAATACCGTTCCATTGTCGGTACGTACAAGGGAATGAGAGTCATCGGTATTTCTACCGGTATGGGAGGTTCTTCTGTAGCGATCGCGGTAGAAGAACTGAAGAATATCGGCGTACATTCGATGATGCGCATCGGTTCAGCCGGAGCTCTGCAGGAAGGGATCGGTTTAGGCGATCTGGTCATCTGCGAAGGTGCGGTAAAAGACGACGGCGCTTCGAAGTGCTACATCGATCCGATCTATCCGGCCGTTCCGGATTACAGATTGATCAATCATTGCGTAAAAGCGGCGGAAGATCTGGGTTTCAGACATCATGTCGGCGTCATCCTGTCACATGAATCCTTCTATTACGACGAAGACGCACAGGATTGCGAGAAATGGTCCAGAAAAGGCGTCCTGGCTACCGACTTTGAAACAGCCGCTCTTTATACCGTAGGCAGATTAAGAGGCGTTCATACCGCTTCCATCCTGAACAACGTCGTTCTCTGGGGGGAGAATACCGAGGATTCGATCGGTTCCTACCAGGGCGGTGAAGATGCAACGGCAGTCGGTGAAAAAAGAGAAGTCCTGACCGCTCTGGAAGCGATGTACCGTCTGGAACAGGAACTCTGATCCATATATTAAAACGACAAGAAAAAAAACGCTCTCAGAGAGCGTTTTTATTTAGATATTCACAGGCCTTGATCGCCGCATTGGCGCCGTCGGAACAGGCCGTAGCCACCTGACGCAGCGATTTCGTACGGCAGTCTCCTGCCACGAATATGTTATCTGTCTGTGTGAGCCCGTATTCATCGGCAACGAAATATCCTCTTTCATCGATCTTCGCGACATCGGAGAACGCCTGATTGTCCGGAACCATGCCGACGGCAAGGAAGACACCGTCGCAGGAAACGCTTTTTGGTTCACCGTTTTCCAGATAGGCGACGCCGCAGAGGTTTCCATCTTGAGTCAAGTATTCCGTTACTTTCGTATTCACATGTCTTTCGACGTTGTTTCTCTTAAAGAGCTGATCCTGCAGCTTCTGATCCGCCGTAAAGAACGGCATGTCCTGCAGCATGATCACCTGATCGACGATGTCCGCCAGCAGATTGGCTTCCACGAATGCGGAGTTTCCTCCGCCGACCATGACGACCGTCTTGTCCTGATAGAAATTTCCGTCGCAGACGGCACAGAAGTGGATCCCCTTACCGATGAGATCTTCTTCTTTCTCAAGTCCCAGATGACGGTGTTTCGTTCCTGTCGCCAGGATGACAGTCTTGCCCGGAACAGGTTCAGATAGATCGCAGATCACATTGATCCCTTCTGTCGTCTTTTCCAGTTTCTTGACTTCGTCAAACAGGACTTCTCCGCCCTGTTTCATGACCTGGTTCAGCATCATATCCCCGAATTCTTCTCCGGAAATGGATTCAAAACCCGGAATGTTTTCAACTTTCGGCGAATTGACGATCTGTCCGCCGAAAACGGACTTCTCGATCACCATGACGCTCTTGCCGTTTCTTAACGCGTAGACGGCTGCCGTCATTCCCGCCGGACCGCCGCCGACGATCACTACATCATATATATTTCCCATAGAATACCTCTTGAATCTAAAGCCCGCAGCTGCGGGCTCTTTGTTACTGTTTTGTATTGTGATACTTCATCCAGTCGGCTGCCGCGTTGGCTCCTACGAACATCGTTCCATCCGGGTCGATGATCGTCGGGGTCTCCGTCAGGTTCAGTCTCCTGGCTTCTTCCATGTCCTGGCTGCAGTTGACGGTCCTGTGTTCGATGCCGCTGATCTGCAGTCTCTGTTCCGCACCTTTGCACTTCGGGCAATGATCCTGCACATAGATGGTCGGAATATCGAAACCAGTCACTCTGTTTTCCGCAAGTTCTTCCTGTTTTGCTTCCAGAACATCGGACATGATGTCTCTGGCCTTCATGACGGAAGACTCGATGTTGTATTCCTTGCGGTGCTTGAATTCCTGGACCTTGCCGTCGTTCCAGTTCTGAACCGGACGATAGTAGCCGGTAATTCTTGACCAGACTTCCGTCTTCTTGCCACACTTCGGGCAGGTATACGCTTCACCGGTGATATAGCCGTGTTCCGGACAGACGGAATAAGTCGGAGACATCGTATAGTAAGGAAGCCTGTAGTTGTCGGAGATCTTCTTTACCAGATTGGCTGCCGCTTTCCAGTCAGGAAGCTTTTCGCCCAGGAAGCAGTGGAATACCGTTCCTGAGGTATACAGCGTCTGCAGTTCGTCCTGAACATCCAGAGCCGTGAAGATATCTTCCGTATATCCTACCGGCAGATGCGAAGAGTTGGTGTAGTAAGGCGTTTCCCCTTCCTTGCCTGCGGTAATGATGTCAGGATACTTCTCCTTGTCGTGTTTTGCCAGACGGTAAGCCGTTGATTCAGCCGGAGTCGCTTCCAGGTTATAGAGATCATGATACTGTTCCTGATAGTTGACCAGTCTCTTGCGCATGTAGTTGAGCACTTCGACGGCGAATTCCTGGGATGCCTTGTGGGTCAGATCCTTTCTGATCCAGTTGGCGTTCAGGCAGGCCTCGTTCATGCCTACCAGACCGATGGTTGAGAAGTGGTTGTTGAAGGTGCCCAGATATCTCTTGGTATAAGGATACAGGCCGTTGTCCAGCAGTTTTGTGATGACTTCTCTCTTGACATGCAGGGATCTGGCGGCAATATCCATCAGATTATCCAGACGCTTGTAGAAGTCTTCTCTGTCTTTAGACAGATAAGCCAGTCTTGGCAGGTTCAAAGTAACAACACCGACAGAACCCGTAGATTCGCCGGATCCGAAGAAGCCGCCGGATTTCTTTCTCAGTTCTCTTAAGTCAAGACGCAGTCTGCAGCACATCGAACGGATGTCGGACGGCTTCATGTCGGAGTTGACATAGTTGGAGAAATAAGGCGTACCGTACTTGGCTGTCATTTCAAACAGCATCTTGTTGTTCTCGGTCTCGGACCAGTCGAAGTCTCTGGTAATGGAATAAGTAGGGATCGGATACTGGAAACCTCTGCCGTTGGCATCGCCTTCGATCATGACTTCGATGAAAGCCTTGTTGACCATATCCATTTCCTTCTTGCAGTCCTTGTACTTGAAGTCCAGCGTTCTGCCGCCGACGATACAGTACTGGTCTGCCAGGTCTTCCGGAACGGTCCAGTCCAGTGTGACGTTGGTGAACTGAGCCTGGGTGCCCCATATTGACGGCGTGTTGACGCCATAGATAAAGGACTGGATGTT
>JAFZQL010000139.1 GCA_017620435.1 Erysipelotrichaceae bacterium | reverse complement strand
TTTTACGCCCTTGAGCCACCTTTTTCATTGTAAGGAGGATTGATATGTTGGACCATGAAACATTGAAAAATGAGGCATTAAAAGCCATTTCCGAAGCAGATAGCAAGTCTTTGGAAGAATTGAGGATCACTTATCTGTCAAAGAAAGGTCAGATCCAGGAACTGATGAATCAGATGAAGGAACTGCCTAAGGAAGAGAAACCTGCTTTCGGACAGATGGTAAACGATCTGAAGAAAGTGATCACCGAGGCGATCGATACAAGAAAAGAGGAACTGGAAAGCAGTTCCTTGAACGACCGTCTTGCTTCGGAAAAGATCGATATCACGCTGGATGCCTACAAGCCTGCCTATGGCGCCATGCATCCGTTGAATCTGGTCTGGAAAGAACTGGAAGATATCTTTATCGGCATGGGCTACAATGTCGCCGAAGGTCCGGAACTGGAATCCGATCTTTACAATTTCACAAAAGCCAACACGCCTGAAGGACATCCTGCCAGAGATATGCAGGATACCTTCTATGTGGATCCGACTCATCTGCTGAGATCGCAGACGACCGCAATTCAGATGAGAGTCCTGGAAGCGGAAGCGGAACATCTTCCTATCAAGGTCATTTGTCCCGGCAAGGTATATCGCCGCGATGATGACGATGCGACACACTCCCATCAGTTCATGCAGTGCGAAGGACTGGTCATCGGCGAGAATATCACTCTGGCTGATCTGAAAGGCACTTTGGAGCTGATGATCAGGGAATTATTCGATGATGATGCGAAAATCAGGTTCAGACCTTCCTATTTCCCATTTACCGAACCGTCTTTCGAGGTCGATATGACCTGCCATATCTGCAAAGGCAAAGGATGCCCGACCTGCAAAGGAACCGGGTGGATCGAGATCCTGGGTTCCGGCATGGTTCATCCGAATGTCTTGGAGATGGCGCATATCGATTCTCGCAAGTATACAGGATTCGCTTTCGGTGTAGGTATCGAAAGACTGGCGATGCTGAAATACGGGATTACCGATATCCGTGATTTCTATACGAATGATGTCCGTTTTTTAGATGTTTATAAGAGGTAAGAGACATGAAATTAAGTTTGAAATGGTTAAGTGAATTTATCGATCTGAATGGCCTGACAACCGATGAGATCGTAGAAAGAATGGTCAAGTGCGGTTTTGAAGTCGAAGAGATCACTTATCTTTCACGTGCGACCGATCTGGTAGTAGGCAAGGTCATCGAATGCAAGGATCATCCGGATTCCGATCATCTGCATGTTACGAAAGTAGATGTAGGCGATGAAGTGCTGGATATCGTCTGCGGTGCGCCGAACTGCCGTGAAGGATTGAAAGTCATCGTTGCCAAAGCAGGAGCACAGTTGCCTGAGATCACGATCAAAAAGAGCGTCATCAGGGGCCAGGAATCCAACGGCATGCTTTGTTCACTGAAAGAACTTGGTATCGATGCTGACCTTCTGCCTGCCGATTCTCCTAGTCATAACGGCATCGAAGAACTGGATGACCGATTCAATGTCGGAGATACGGACATTCTTGACAAGCTGGGATACGATGATACGATCCTTGATGTTTCCATCTATGCGAACCGCCCAGACTGCCTATCCATGTACGGCATGGCCAAAGAAATGGGTGCCATCTTATCACGTGAAGTCAGACTTCCGCAATTCGATGGCGCTTCCGATATCGGAAAAGCTTCAGATTTCCAGTTAAAGTCTGATTCTATTAACTGTCCGCATTTTCTGGCAAAAGTCGTCAATCATGTCGAAATCAAGGAATCTCCTGAATGGATGCAGAGACATCTGAGATCCAATGGCGTCAAATGTATCAACAATCTTGTCGACATCTCCAACTATGTCATGCTGGAAACTGGTCAGCCATTGCATTTCTATGATCTGAGAAGCATTCCAAACAAAGAAATCACCGTGAAAGATGACTATCAGGGACCTTATGTCGCATTGGATGGAATCGAATATCAGCTGGAAAAAGGAGATCTGCTGATTACCTCTGAAAACAAGCCGATCGGTATTGCCGGTATCATGGGCGGCGACAATACAAAGATCCTTGACGATACCGCTTCTCTGGTCATAGAGGCTGCCTTGTTTGACAATGCGCAGATACGCCGTACCAGCAATCGGCTGGGACTTCAGACAGAAGCGGCAGCGCGATTCTCGAAAGGTCTGGAACCATTATGTCAGAAGAAAGCCGTTGATCGCGCCGTACAGCTGCTCATCGAACTTGCGGATGCATCCGATTTCGAAGAGACTGTAGAATACGGAAAAGCTGATTATGAACCATACGAGATTACGGAAACGCTGACGCATCTGAATACCCTGATCGGTAAGAACTACGCGATGGAAGAAGTATTATCGGTCATGAAGGATCTGGATTTCCCGACAAGAACCGATGGAGAACAGTTCCATGTATCGATTCCTTCCTATCGTTCGATCGACCTGAAGATCAGGGAAGACCTTGATGAAGAGATCATCCGTCTTACCGATTTCGATGACTTGCAGGCGACTTTGCCTCTGATCCCTCAGACGGTAGGCAAACTGACGCCGATCCAGAAGATACGTCGTACGATACGTACCATCTTAATCAACAACGGTTTCTATGATACCGTTAACTATACGCTGGTATCGGAAGACTACATGAAAGAAAAACTGCTTTCTTTCGGTGACGATGTTTCTTTGCTGTCGCCATTGTCCGATGCCAGACGCTATATCAGAAGCTCGTTGATGATGTCTCTGCTGGAAGCTTTGAACTACAACCTGGATCATCACAACGAAGATGTTTCCCTGTTCGAGATTTCGAAAGTCTATTCTTCCAATGGCGAACAGGAACGCCTGGGTATCATTATGCAGGGTGATTTCCTGAATCAGAAACTGAAGCATATCGAACTGAAGTCCGATTTCTATGTCCTGAAAGGATTACTGAACGAACTGCTCACGGCAATCGGCTTCGATTCAGGAAGAGTACAGCTGAAAGAGAATGATCTAGATACGGTTCATTTCCATCCATATCAGTCAGCGATCCTGACCTTTAATGGGAAAGCAATGGCCATTTTCGGCAAGCTGCATCCGACTTTCCTGAAGAACTACAAGCTGGATGATGTCTATTATGCGGAAATGATCCTGGACGATCTTGCGCAAGCGGAACCGGCAAAAGTAAGGGCTGCCGTTTTGAGCCGTTATCCTTCCGTTTCCCGTGATATCTCCCTGATGCTGAAAGAGGAGATCAAAGCAGCTGATCTTCTGAAACAGATCCGCAAGACGGGAGGAAAGATCGTCAAGAACTGCGAAGTATTCGATGTCTATCAGGGCGAACATATCGAAAAAGGATACAAATCCGTTTCTTTGAATATCGTTTATGAAGACAAAGATAAGACATTGACTACGGAAGACGTCAATGATATACATGACAGGATCGTCAGCGATCTGCTTAAGAGATTTGAAGCGGTACAGCGTTAAAAGAGGAACGAATAATGATTTACACTTGTACAACAAACCCATCTTTGGACTACTTCATCAGTCTGCCGGAACTGCATCGGGGGCTGGATAACCGCAGCGATATGGAACTCTTTGAAGCCGGAGGAAAAGGCGTGAATGTTTCGATCGTCCTGAACAATTTCCATATCCCTAATGTTGCTTTGGGTTTTTTGGGAGGCTTTACCAAAGACTACTACCTGAATTTCATTACTGATTATCCGTATATCCAGCCATTGTTTACGACGATCAAAGACAATACCAGAATCAATGTCAAGATCATGGATAAGGAGGTCCAGACAGACATCAATGCCAAAGGACCTCATATTACCGATGAGGAATTCAATAAGTTCCGTCAGAGACTGAACAATGTCTATGCAGGGGATTATTTTATCCTTTCAGGCAATATCGAAGAGGAAATCAAAGACAAAATGGTCGATGTCATCCACGAACTGGCGCAAGAAAACGTCAGAATCATCCTTGATACCGATCTGGATATCCTTAAGAAATGTCTGGATACCAGGATCTATGCCGTAAAGCTGAATGACAGCAATACCAAGGAAGACATCCTGAAAGAAGGAAAGGAACTGATTGAAAAAGGCGCAGAGTATGTCCTTTACAGCGCACCGGATAAGAATCCTTATCTTTTTGGCAAAGATGAAATCCTTACCTG
>JAFZQL010000138.1 GCA_017620435.1 Erysipelotrichaceae bacterium | reverse complement strand
TGATGCTGGGGGATACGATCGGCTACAGGGAATCTTTCCGGATCGAAGCCATGATCCTGTTTGTATCTTCCCTGCTGATTGGTATGATTAAGAATGACGAATACAAGGAAGGAAAGTTCCGCTGTTCGTTCCATAGACTGTTTGCGAAGGAAGCAGCGGTTCCGGCTGTGCTCATCATGCTGGTAATGTCGGCGAACTTTACGATCACTTCTTTTGTGACTCTGTTTGGCAGACAGATGAATGTCGAAAACATCGGCATCTACTTCATGGCAAATGCCCTGATCCTGACACTGGTAAGACCGATCGCCGATCGGATCAGCGAGAGGATCGGAACGCTTAGACTTCTGCCTGTTTCTCTGCTGTGTCTGGGTCTTTCCCTGGTACTGATCGCATTCTCTACGCATATCGGCACTTTCCTGCTGGCATCTGCCGTAAACGCCTTCGGCTACGGCACTTCGCTGCCGATCATCGAAGCCCTGTGTCTGAAAAGCGTGACCAGGAACAGAAGGGCTTTGGCCAGCGCAACCAATTCGATCGGATCCAACCTGGGTATTCTGTTAGGCCCGATCGTTGCAGGAGCGGTTAGAGATATTTCCGATTACAGAACGATGTTTATAACGATGACCCTCCCGGTCGTTGTTTCTATCGTTACCGTTTACAAATTTAAAAATAGACTGACAGAAATAAACAAGGAGGAAAGCAATGGGATTTAAAAAGGGTTTTTTGTGGGGCGGCGGCGTTTCTGCCGGACAGTGCGAAGGCAGCTTTGAAGGCGACGGCAAGGGCAGAGCGATCAGAGAGCCGGAAAACTTCCATGAACCGGCGGTAGATTTTTATCATCACTATCCTGAAGATATCAGACTGTTTCAGGAACTTGGCATGAAAGCTTTCAGAACCAGTATCGACTGGTCCAGGATCTATCCGGATCCCTGGGGCGAAGCCAATCAGATCGGAATAGATTATTACCGGGATCTCTTTGAGAAACTGAACGAGGCAGGAATCACTCCTATCGTTACACTGTCTCACGGAGGTGATCCGTATCCGTTGAAGCAGATCGGCGAATGGTCCAGTAAAGAAACGATCGATCTGTTCATGAAATATGTCAGGACGTGCTACGAGAAGTTCGGGGATCTGATTCCTTACTGGCTGACGTTCAATGAAGTGAACTGCGGTCCTGCAGTGGCGGGAAGAGGCTTTGGCGGAGAACCTCCTCAGCCTTACGACTTCGTCTACAATGCCCTGCACAACAGGCTGGTTGCAGGCGCAAAAGCGACAGTTCTTCTGCATGAAATGTATCCGGAATCCAGAATGGGAAATATGCTGGGATACTTTGCGATCTACCCGAAGACGTGTAATCCGAAGGACAATATCAAATGCATGCAGAAGACAAATGTACTTCACCACATCTGCGGTGAAGTACAGGTCTATGGAGAATATCCTTATTTTGTAAAGAGCTTCTTTAAGGAACATGATGTCAATCTGAATATCACTGATGAAGAAAGGGAAGTCCTGAAGAAAGGAACCGTCGATTTCGTTTCGATCAGCTACTATTGTTCCGATGTCATCTCTCATCTGGAAGACAGACCGATCGTTTCCGGAAATCTGGTTGGCGGTGTCGACAATGAATTCCTGGAAAAGAACGGCTGGGGCTGGCATATCGATCCGGAAGGATTCAGATGGGTTCTGAATGACTGCTACCAGAGATACAAAAAACCGATTGCTGTGGTAGAAAACGGACTGGGTTCGTTCGATACACTGGAGGACGGCAAAGTCCATGACGATTACCGGATCCAGTTCCTGAAGGACAATATCGGTCAGATGAAGGTTGCGGTAGAGGATGGTGTCGATGTTTTTGCCTACTGTATGTGGAGTCCGATCGATATCGTTGCTGCCAGCGTTAAAACAGTAAAAAAGAGATACGGGGTCATCTATGTCGACGTGGATGATGAAGGAAACGGAACTTTTAACCGTTACAAGAAAGACAGTTTCGATTACTATCGGCACGTGATCGAAACAAACGGCGAAGATCTCTAGGAAGAAAACCCCTTCTAACAGATAAAACAGAAAGGCCATTGTCAGAATGGCCTTTTGTAACGGTTTATAATCATTGAAATGACAGGCATCTTAAAATATAATTTCAGTACAGGAGGATAAGTTCCGGAACCGCATATCCGGAACATAAAAAAACATGGAATATGAAATCATCGGGGGATCATTCCCTGCAGTCAATGTTACATTAGAAAGAGGAGAGACTGTTTTTACTCAGTCCGGTGCTATGGCCTGGTCTGATACCAATGTCAGTATGGAGACAAATGCCCAGGGCGGTCTGCTGAAGTCTCTTGGCAGAGCCTTGTCCGGTGCAAGTCTGATGTTTGTCAGACATACGGCGATGGTAGACAATGCGGATATCACTTTTTCCGCAAGCTTTCCGGGCGAAATCAGAGAGTTTTATGTGGACAGTGAACATGAATACATTGCCCAGAAATCGGCCTTCCTGGTGGCAGAAGAAGGCGTAGAAGTGGATGCTACGGTATCCAGGTCTTTCTGGGCCGGTCTGGTCGGCGGTGAAGGTTTCATCCTGCAGCGCTTCTCCGGCGAAGGTTCTGTTCTGGTTGAGATCGACGGTTCCGTCGTTGAACTGGATCTCGAACCGGGTCAGCAGATCAAGGTCGATACCGGACATGTCGC
>JAFZQL010000016.1 GCA_017620435.1 Erysipelotrichaceae bacterium | reverse complement strand
CCTTCCTGAAAGCAGAAAAACCCGAGCCCTACGGGCTGAAGATCACTCTAAGGCAGAAAGACGGCTTCGACCATGAAGCGTGCGCAGAAGCCCTTTACGGAGCTCTGGAACCATATCTGTCGGGATACATGAACGTCTGTATCGTAAATGAAGATGCATCTTTGGAAACAGACCGCTACAGCACCCTCAAGGATCCCGATATCGTATCCTACGCCAGCATTTCTTTCTCTGATCAGATCAGATGGTACAGAAAAGTCTACATCGAGGTCCTGGATGGGATCTATGTCTGTTCCGATGTCGCGGACTTCGTCCTGGAAGAAGGAGATGTACTGCTTCAAGAAGCGGGAAAAGCGATAGAACTGCAGCAGATCCTGGATGAAAGTTATGAGGCCATGCCTGTAGATGCGCAAGAGAATCAGAAAAGCGGATACATGGTCCACGACCAGAGACATGAAAGCCGCTACGTCCTCAACGATACCGAAGCCCCATACTACAGACTGGCATTATCCGATAGAGTCCTCTCCTCCCTGGACAGCGACAGCCATCTTGCCGTATACATCAGAAACGACAGGGAAGACGATACCGGCTTCTATGTCCGCTACGGTTACGGAACCAACGGTTCCTGGTGCCTGTACAGAGTAGCGGAGTCCGGAGAAGTGAATTTCGAATATCTGCATCCTGACAACCTGTACTATTTCGGATCCTATGAAACAGTAAAATACGAAGAAGAACAAACGGAGGTAAACCCATGAATTATGCCATTGACGAAAAACTGACGCTGACGATCGGAGGAATCCCGCAGAGCGTACGTATCCGTTCTACGGATGCTTCTTTGCCGGTGCTTCTGTTTCTGCACGGCGGTCCTGGGGTCTGCGACAGACACTGGGTGCTTCGCGACCAGTCTTCTCTGGCCCAGATCGCAACCATGGTCTGCTGGGACCAGCGCGGTGCCGGTCTGACCTGGAGCAGCAAGCTGAAAAGCGAAGACATGAGAGTTTCCCGTTGCGTAGAAGATGCCCATGAACTGATCGCCTATCTGAAAGAAAGATTCCATAAGAAATCCGTCTATGTCGTCGGGCATTCCTGGGGGACCTGCCTTGGCACGCTTTTGGCGCAGAAATATCCGGAAGACGTCGCCGTATACATCGGTATGGGACAGTTCGTCAACGGTCCGGAGAACGAGGAGATCAGCTACGATTTCGTCCTGGAAGAAGCAAAGAGACGTAATGACAGCAAGGCTCTGGCTGCTCTGGAAAAGATCGGCAGACCGAAGGACGGAAAGTACGCCAGCATGGATGATCTGATGGTACAAAGAGATCTGATGACCAAGTACGGAGGAGAAGACTACGGGGAGAGCGACGGCATCATGAAGTCCATGATCATCCCGATCCTGCGTTCGCCGGAGTATTCCCTGTTTGACATGTGGAAATACTACAAGGGAGCTTTCTTCTGCCTCAACAGCATGTGGGATGAAGTCGTAGGTCTGCGTTTCGATGAGACCGTTCCCGAACTGAAGATGTCGGTCTATCTGACCGAAGGACGTCACGACCAGAACACGCCGATCCCGATCGCGGAAAGATGGTTCAATCAGCTCAAGGCTCCGTACAAGGAATGGATCTGGTTCGAGAAGTCGGCGCATTCGCCGATCAAGAACGAACCGGAACTCTGGGGAAAGACTGTAAAAGATATCGTCCTGAAAGAAGAAGAAAGAAACAGCACGAAGGCTTAATGCGTATATGAAAGACAATTCGATCGTAACGGTAATCAAAGGCATGATCGTGGGAACAGGCGCCATCCTGCCGGGAGTCAGCGGAGGAGTCCTCTGCATGGCTTTCGGCATCTATGAACCTTTGATGGATGTCCTGTCCGATCCTTTGCATAAATACAAAAAACACCTGAAACTGCTGGTCCCGTTTCTCATCGGCTGGCTGGCGGGATTCCTGCTTCTGGCGAAGCTTCTGGAGATCCTGCTGCTTCAATATGAAACGGCAGTGATCGTCTTTTTTGCCGGAGCAATCATCGGAACGGTTCCGGGGATGCTGAAAGGGATGAATAAAGATCTTAAGACATTTCTTCCTGTCTTTCTTTGGACCATCTTCTTTCTTTTCCTGTTCCGTTTTATGGATGGAGCCCAGGGTAAAGAAATAGAAGCCAACACCTTCTGGTACATCTTCTCCGGAGCGGTATGGGGACTGTCCATGATCGTGCCGGGACTCAGTTCCTCTTCTTTGCTGATCATGATGGGTCTATATCAGAAGATCACCTCCGGGATCGCCAGGATCGATCTCTTTGTCATTCTTCCGCTGCTTCTGGGGCTTCTGCTGACGGTTTTAACCCTGTCGAAGCTCATGCATCATCTTTTCGAAACAAGGCGCAGAAGCATGCTTCTGTTCGTCTCCGGGATCATGATCGCATCGTGTGTGGATATCCTGATGAAAACGGAAGGGCTCGCTCAGAATGTTCCGCTTCATATCCTGCTGTTTGTGATCGGATATATCATAGCCGTAAAACTGGACGAATAAGAAACAGAATATAGTAAATAAATGGTAAAGAAAGACAACGGAATAAAACATCCATAGAAAATCCATAATTGACAGACGTACATTGTCAGCCCTCCGATGATCAATCGCTGTAATATGCGATTTTTCTTTTTATTTAGGAATTTCTGTTTTTCCCGGGAATCATAATATAGAAAGGAACAAAAAAACAGAGATCGTCTGCATATAAGAGAAAGAAATAAAGAATATGAAAATCTGATTATGGAAATCGGAGATCTTCTGGAGAAAGGTAGAAGAAATACGGCTGTTGTTGTTAACAATATCATCGTTCAGACATACTGGAAAATAGGCAAACAAATTGTCGAATTTGAACAGAAGGGGAATGAAAAAGCTGAATACGGTTCCAGCCTACTAGATAAACTGTCAAAAGATCTTACTAAAAGATACGGAAAAGGATTTGGCCTCAGTAATGTTACAAAGATGAGAAAGTTGTATATCACTTATCCAATTTTGCAGACAGTGTCTGCAAAATTGACATGGAGTCATTACGTTGAACTATTAAAGATCGATGATTCTATGGAAAGATCTTTCTATGAGAAAGAATGCGAGAAAGAACATTGGGGAGTAAGAGAACTAAAAAGACAAAAGGAAAGCATGCTGTTTCACAGACTGGCTTTGAGTACAGATAAAAACAGAGTTATGGAACTGGCAAAAGAGGGGCAGATTATCGAAAGTGCAGAGGATATACTAAAAGATCCTTATGTATTTGAATTTACCGGTTTGCCACAACTTCCCGTTTATAAAGAAGATGATCTGGAAGAAGCCCTGACAGCGAATCTCAGCCAGTTTTTACTGGAACTGGGTAAAGGGTTTACTTATATCGGAAGGCAGCAGAAGTTCGCCGTGGAAGGAAGAATATACTCGGTTGACCTTGTATTCTACCATCGTATCCTGAAATGTTTCGTTCTGGTTGATCTTAAAAGAGGTACAATTCAGCACGAAGATATCGGCCAGATGAATTTCTATCTAAACTATTATCGGGAAGAGATGAATACCGAAGGAGATACAGATCCTATCGGTATCATTCTAGGAGCCGACAACAATAAACTGACAATGAAATACGCACTGCAGAATATTGACAATCAGATCTTTGCAAGCAGATATCAGCTTTATTTACCAAACAGGGAACAGCTTGAATCCGAGTTGTTTAGATTTATACAAAGCGATATATGAAAAAAGCGCTTATATTGAGCGCTTTTCTCTCTTATTACTCCCAGCTGATATTCAGCTTCTTCTCTTCATTCATACAATCGGTAAGATACAGGTTGATCAGTGTCTGATAAGGAATGCCGGACACAGACGACTGTTTCTTGAAATAATCGATCACATCGGCATCGATGTTGATCGTAACCTGTTTCTTCAGTTTCTTTGCGTAGGGATTCTTGATACCCTTGCTGAAATCATATTCGTCTCTCATCTAGTTTACTTTTCCTTTCATAATACTGTCTGCTTTCGTTTTTGCTTGCCCTACGTGCAGAAATGATCCTGATAATGGTTTCCGCTTCTCTTAAGCAATGAACGACTGTTAGCAAACTTGCCTTTTGACTCATTCCAGTCAGTACGAATCTTTCTTCCAGGATCGAATGATCCGGATCAGGAATCAGAATACCGTCTTCATCAAGAAAAACAGTAGAAGCTTCCTCGAAAGAAACTTTATGTTTCTTCTGATTCGATATGTTCTTTCTTTCATTCCATTCGAATCTTAAACCGTCTCTTTCATCTATACTCATATTATAATTACCTCCTAATTATAAATCAATATAAAACAATGCTTATTGTTTTTCATTCTAACGATTCTTTTCCTGTCTCAAATAAGCCTATATAAGAATCTTCATTTCATTATTCCCGGAAAAACACAGGATTCCTATTTTATTCGCATTTTCATGAGTCAGGTATATTTGGCAAAGAAGACGTCACAGGCAATCATCTGAAAAAAGAAAGAAAAACTTCGCACCTATAACGGCCGGCATTTGTTGACATCTGTTTTTTCTGTATGCTATAGTGACATTGACAATTGATGATGTGTAATTCTTAACAAAGAAGCAATAATCATCTGGATATTTTTATCTGGTTTATGGTTCTTTTGTTAAGTTTTTTTATTTAATTCATACCTTTAAAAAAGAAATCAGGGGAATTATGAAATTAATCAAGCACATTAACAATAATTTCGCTTTGGCAGAGGATTCCGTAGGCAACATCGTTGTGGTTCAGGGAAAGGGAATCGGTTTCGGCATGCTTCCAAGGGAACTGACTTCTTTTGAGAATGTTACGAGAACATACTATGATATCGATAAGAGCTGCTTCGACATCATCAATACAATACCCAACGAGATCATCACTTTATCCAGCAAAGTCGTTGACCGCGTGATGGGTGAACTGGATTGCGGATTAAGTCCGAATATCGTTTTCACACTGGCTGACCATATCTATTTCAGTATTGAAAGATACAGGAAGAACATAAGCGTGAAGCCTCCGATCATCAACGATGTAAAGTTCCTTTATGAGAAGGAGTATGCCATCGGTCTGTATACGCTGGATCTGATCAGGGAGGAGCTCCATGTGATACTACCAAAAGAGGAGGCGGCTTTCATCGCTTTGCATATCATCAATTCAATTCAGACTGCAGCCGATCAGGAAGCAGGCTATTTCATTATCATGTCCGATATCGTAAAGATCATTGAGGAAAGATTTGATCTTAAGATCAATACCGACGGTTTCAACTATTCCAGATTCGCCTCGCATATGAATTATCTTTTTCAGAGATTCAAAAACAAGGAAGTGCTTCAAAGCAAGAACGAAAGGCTTTTTGAGAGCGTCAAGAACGAATATTCGGAGGAATTTGCCTGCGTAGAGGAGATTGCGGATTATCTCTCTTATACGCTGCAGATCGACTTGAACAACGAGGAGAAGATGTATCTGATGCTTCATATCAACAGACTGTGCAGCCGGGAGGTGAACAGTCAATAGTACGGTCTTAATAACATATATGCGCAATATGTTATGAGATATAGATTTCATGTTTAAAAGGAGGAATGACATGGAAAACAACAAGTATAAGAATATAGCCGAAGCGATCATCAATGCGATCGGCGGTGCGAACAACGTTCGTTCCTGTCAGCATTGCGTGACAAGGCTAAGATTCAATGTTTATGACAAGGGCCTGGTGAATCAGGATGAAGTATCGAAGATCGACGGTGTCATAGGTACCAACTGGCTGGGCGATCAGTTCCAGGCTGTCATCGGTCTGGATGCGAAGTTTGTCTATAAGGAAGTGATCAATATGGGCATTTCCAGTTTCAAGGACGCCGGCGGCGCTGAAGGCTTGGGAAACAGAGGTATCAAGGGTTTCTTCGATGCGGCTCTGGATTACATCTCAACAACTATGACGGCATTGATTCCGATCATGGTCGGTGCAGGTTTATGTAAGACGATCGCTGTCGTTTTAGGACCGAACCTTTTGAAGGTCATATCCGATACAAGCGATCTGTACAACCTGCTGATGATGATCTCGAATGCAATGATGTACTTCCTGCCGGTGCTGCTGGGCTATACGGCATGTAAGGCATTGGGGACCAACCCGCTCTACGGCATCTTCCTTGGCGCATTGCTGCTGGCACCGGATCTCAGAGCCAAGATCGGTGTAGAAGAAACTTTTGGCGTCTTCTTTGCGAAGGCTCCGGTTGCCGATTACAGTCAGGCTTTCCTGCCTGTGCTGCTGGGCTGTCCGATTCTGAAGTATGTTCTGAATTTCTTTGAGAAGTATGTACCGAAACTTTTCTCGATCCTGCTGGTTCCTGCCTGCACGATCCTGGTTATGGTGTTTGTCATGTTTGTGATCTGCGGTCCTGCAGGAAGCTTCCTGGGCACGCTGTTCGGCAATCTGTTTACCGGTATCTATGAAGGCAACATCGTCGTCAGAGTATTGGGTTCAATGGTTCTCTGTATCGCATGGCCGTTCCTGATTCTGTTAGGCATGCACCTGCCGATCGTTCAGCTGGGCGTCATCAGCTTATTCTCGATCGGTTATGATACGATCATCTGGCCGACGGCTTTCGCTTATTCTTATGTCATTATGGGTATTGCTTTTGGAGCTTTCCTGAAGCTTAAGAACAAAGAAGAAAAAGGCATGGCATTCTCTGCGTTTATCACCAGCTTCTTGGGCGGTATTTCTGAACCTACCATCTACGGCATCATCATGAAGTACAAGAGAGGTCTTGTACCGATCGTGTTAGGCTGTGGTTTAGGCGGTTTGCTGATCGGCGTATTTGCGCCGCAGCTGTTCAACCTGGCGGGTCTTGTCAATATCGTGACTTTGCCGATCATGTTTGCAGGCGGCAGCGCAAGCAATCATGCTATCGGTACAGCGATCCTGGCGATCTGTCTGCTGGCAGGCGTTGTCAGTGCGTTCTTCCTGGTAGATTACGAAAATCAGAAATAAAACACAAATATGTTACTTTGAACATGAAGATCTGCAGGGTCTCTTGATAAGAGATCCTGCAGGTTTCGTGTCGTTTGGATGATCTTGGCTTATGATTGAAGTAGGAAGGATGGCCTTGATGGGAGGATCAGACATGGACAGTATTGAAAAAGATACTTTGTTTTTGGAAAGTGTATTGGGACAGCCTTTGCCTGAGATCGATGAGATTTATTTCGAGGGATCGAAGATCTGGGAAAAGACAGATAACAGACCGCTTATCACTCCGTATTTCTTATCGAAACTGTACACCGTAGAAGAGATGAAGATGGTTCTCTGTCTTCCCGGAAGTCCTTTGGAAGTAGCAGAGAAGCTGGGCCTTGATGAAGCGTATGTTGAAGAAAAACTGAAGCGCCTTTTTGAATACGGAAGAATACTGCCAGGCAAGTCTTATCATAAGGAGACGAACGACCGCTATGCACCGAACCTGAGTCCGGTGACTTTAAGAGATCACATTGGTATGGCCTACAATAAAAAAAAGCTGGACTGGAATGAAGAAAGGGAACTTTTCCTGCTGGCCGATGAATGGTGCATGAAAAAGGACTATTCAAAGGAAGAAAAAGAAGGTTTTCCTAAGACCAACCGCATCATTCCCAAGTGGGGTTCCATCAAGAATCTTCCGGGTGTCATGCCTTGTGAGAATATGAAAGAGATCATCTATGAAAACTATAAAAACGGCACAATGGCAATCATGCGCTGTATCTGCCGTTCTTATAAGAATTATAAAGAATATGGAAAACCGCATCTGGAAGACGGAGGAGGCTGCGCCTCGGGTCTGAAGGAAAACGGCACCGAGACAGGACACTGTCTGTGGATGGGACAGCGCGGTATCTATATGAGCGGGATGTTCGGATATGTTCCTGAAACAATAGAAGAAGTCGATAAGCTCTTCGATGAGATCGAACACGCGACGGTGGTCTATCAGGACAAGAACATGCCGCAGGTGGGGATGTTGTGCAGCTGCTGTGAAGACTGCTGCATCGTGATGAACGGACTGTACAAGAAAGGGATCGATGTTTTCTCTCCGTCAAGATTCCGTCCAGGCGTCAGGAAAGAAAAATGCATCGGCTGTAAAACCTGCGAGAAACACTGCATCTTCCATGCGATAAGCTATGATGACGACGGCAAGTGCGTGATCGATGAAGAAAGATGCAAGGGCTGCGGAAACTGTGTCATGAACTGCGAGGCAAAGGCTTTAAAGATGAAGATCGTGCATGACCGTGACTGGATCCCGAACATTGAGGATTATGTAAAGTAGTAAAGAGAGGAAAAAAAGATGAGAAGAAGCAATTCAGTCAGTATCGTAGGAGCGGGCTCCCGTTATACACCGGGGATTTTAAAGATGCTGGTGAGCGAGAAGGAACGTTTTCCTTTGCATAGGCTGACGCTTTATGACAATGAGCCTGAGCGTCTTGAGAAGGTCTTTCAGTACGGTCAGATACTGTTTAAGGAATATTATCCGGAATGTGAAATCATACAGACTCTAGATCCTGAAGAAGCTTTCACGGATATCGGTTTTGCGTTCATGCAGATACGCGCCGGCAGACTCAAAATGCGTGAATCAGATGAGAAGATCGCCTTAAAATACCATCGCATCGGTCAGGAGACCTGCGGGGCAGGCGGTTTTGCCTATGGCATGAGAAGTATCCCTGCTGTCGTCGATATCATCAAGGACATCAGGAAGTATGCGCCTGAAGCGTGGATATTGAACTATTCCAATCCGGCCGCAATCGTTGCGGAAGCTACCAAGCGTATCTTCAAGGACGATTACAGGATCATCAATATCTGTGATATGCCGATTGCGATCATGGGTTTCTATGCAAAGGCCTTGGACAAGGATGTTTCTGAACTGGAGCCAAGATATTTCGGCCTGAATCATTTCGGATGGTTTACAAAGATTCTGGACAAGAAGACAGGATATGATTATCTGCCAGAACTGCAGAAGATCTTTAAAACGCCTCTGGCGGCAGTCGGGGAGATCCATCCTCTGGATCAAAGCTGGTTCGATACATTCCGTTTCATGAGCACTATGATCAACGATTATGAGGATTATCTGCCAAACACCTATCTGCAGTATTATCTCTACCCTGATCATTTGCTTGAAGGGGAGAATCCTGAATATACCAGAGCAAACGAAGTCATGGACGGTCACGAGAAGCTGACGTTTGAAATGCTGGATAAAGTGATCGAGAACGGTCATATCAAAGGTACTGAATATGAACTGAAAGAAGGCATCAAAGACGGACATGCAGGCTATATCGTAGATCTGGCTGATTCGATCGCCTACAACAAAAACGAGATCTTCTTATGTATGACGGAGAATACAGGCATCATTTCCAACCTGACAGAAGGCATGATGGTGGAAGTTCCGTGCCGTGTCGGAAGCAACGGTGTAGAACCGTTGAACGTAGGAAAAATACCGACGTTCCACAAGGGCCTTCTGGAGAATCAGTATGCCTATGAAAAACTTACGGTCGATGCGTGCCTGGAAGGAAGCTATAAATACGCCTGGCAGGCTCTGACGCTCAACCGTCTGGTGAATGACACGCAGGTTGCAAAAAAGCTGCTTGATGAGTATATTGTTGCTAACAAGGGATACTGGCCGGAACTGAAATAACGGCTGGCGGAGGATAAGATGGGCTCGTTTCATTGTCCTGTCGGAGGATTGGCTTACAAGTCTTTTGGATGCATCGAATGCGGTCTGTGTATCGCCTCGACCAAGGAAGAAAGAATCAAGGCTTCCGATATCATCAGAGAATACATCCGGAACAGTCATGACACAGGCACAGACAGAAGGATCAGAAAGATCGCCGTCTGCGGTAAAGGCGGTTCCGGGAAGAGCACGGTAGCTGCCCTGTTTTCTCTTGCCCTGGAAGAGTTCGGCTATAAGGTCCTGCTGATCGATGCCGACAATTCGAATACCGGATTAGGTAGAAAAGTAGGAATCAGCGAAAAGGCCGTCAGCTTCATGAATCAGGTCAATGAAAACAACAGAAAAGCGATCGAGATCGCTAAAAAGGACCCGATCGCCATTGATGATTTCGACGATGAACTGTCTTTATCAAAAGACAATATCAAACTACTAAGCATAGGCAAGATCGAAAACGTCTTTGAAGGCTGTGCCTGCGAGAATGCATCGATGGCCGCTTCTTTGATCAACTCATTGAACACAGATGATTTTGAAATCATCATCGCCGATCAGGATGCAGGAATCGAAAGCTTCGGCAGAGGAGTCGAACAGGGCGTCGATACGCTGATCATCATTGTCGAGCCGTCTTATGATTCGATAGAATTGGCAAAGAATATCAAGTATATGGGAGAAGGGCTGGGAATCAGAAGGATCCGTGCCGTTCTCTCTAAAATACACAATGAAGAGGAAGAGGAATATATCGAAGACATACTGAGCGACAATGAGATCCGTTTCTTAGGAGCTCTCTACGAAGATCCTTCACTCAACGTGCTGAATCTCAAAGGAGAACCCTTAAAGACAGCCGACAGTTACAAACAGGCGAAGCATCTGGTCGATCTGATGCTTGATGAAGCAGAGATGAAGAAGACAAAAGGAGAATGACAACAATGGAAGAAAACAGACACCATCACCATGAGGAACATCACCACCATCATGAAGAAATGACGAAAGAAAACGTACTGAAACTGCTGCAGTACATGCTGGACCACAACAGACATCATACGGAAGAACTTCAGGATGCGACGTCTTTGGTATCTGAAGAAGCTGCAGAACTGATCCATGAAGCTGCAGCTGCATATGAAGAAGGAAACGCAAAGCTGGAAGAAGCTCTGCACAAGATGGAAGAAGAGTAGGATCATGTGTCTTTCAAAAGCATTCATCATTGAAGATAATGAAAAAAAGGTTCTCTGCGACAGAGTCAAAACGATGTCTTCTGAAGACGGAAAGATCATCCTGAAAGATCTTTTTGATGATGTCTGGGAAATAGAAGGTCAGG
>JAFZQL010000137.1 GCA_017620435.1 Erysipelotrichaceae bacterium | reverse complement strand
TCATCCCTCTCTGCCTGATCGATCAGGATCTTATCCTCATACAGCACTCTCTTGGACGCGACTTCCTCGCTGAATCCTTTCAGGGCATCAAACGGCGTAAAAATCTTTGCCCTTTTTCCGTAGTCCATCTTCGGATGTTTTATTCTGAAAGTATCCCACATATCATGATGCGGCTTACCTTTCAGGAAAACGTCCTTATACTTGAAGTTTGCCGGCATGGGCATACTGCCTATTTCACATAAATACTGTGTCACATCGCATCTCTCTCCCTTTTCGCCAGGGGGATCTGCTTATTCTCCTCCTGCCGAGAGTTCTGAACAGCGCAGTATCGATGACATCATCAAACTTGCATTTCCTGCACTTTACCCGGACAAAATAGTGATCGTGACCATAAACATCCAGCAGATAATGCTGACAGTACGGGCAGCGTATCGTCCGAAGCGCCGCAGGATCCAGTCCCTGTTTTGACATCTTCAGTTTCTTTTCAAAGTCCGGAACGGGATTTTTATGTCTCTCGATCAGTTCAGGCATTAGGCATCACTCCATACTGAAGCTCATTGTGCAGATACTCTTCCATAGGATGATACTCGAACAGATCCAGTTCCCTAAGCCGGTTAAAGAACGCGGTAAAGGAAACTCCCATCGCATCGGCCATTTTCTGGATCAATAGTTTTTGATCCTGTCGCAGCGCTGTGCCGTCATCTCCGATATACCGAATCACCTTGCGGGAATCATTATAGTGCTTCAGTACGCGTTCCATCAGGAATCGAGGCATCAGCAGACATGCCGCCGCGCGGTTAGCGAAGCATTCATTGACTGACATCATCTCTTTAAAAATATCCTTGTTGTATGTCATATCCGGATCAAATTCGCTGTGAAACGCAGCCGCAGGATTTGTCTGCAGCGGGATATGCTTCTTCAGAATATCGTGAGCACCTTCATGTGCGATGGTAAATCTTCTCTTTGAGCTTTCGGACTGCCGGAGCAGATACCTGTCGATCACGATGGTCCTTTCAGGATAGATCTTTTCTTCCACACCGCCTTCTCTCTGCACCCGCAGCGGTCTCTTGCCGTCCGAATAGAATCCTACTCTGCCATAGTCCACTTCCCTAAAAGAATCATATTCGATCGGAACCTTCAGATACTCTTTGACAAAGGCTTCGATATCTACACACTGCACGTTTGTGTAGTGTTTGGTTTTAAAATAGTCTTTGATCATCGATTCGCAGAGGGTTTCAATCTCATCATTCGTTGTGAGCTTTTTCAACTTGAACACCTCCTTTAGCGGCCATCACATACCAGGAATGCCCGGTTCTGTAAATAAACTTTTCCGCTTTACCGATCATCACCGTGTAGCGGATTCCTTCAAACTCTCCATCCAGAGACTTACAGGCGTGCAGAACTCTGTCTACCTTCCAAATCCGCCCGTCTTCCCAGCATACGGCTTTAGGAATCTCTTCTCCGTTTTCCATGCGCTGGCTGTCAACTTGCACATAGATCTTTTTCAATGTTTTCCTCGCAATCTGTCAGAGTCCCTTGATCACGTGTTTTGCTACTCCCTGCACGACAAGTTTACTGACTGAAATCTGTTTTCCCGGATATACCGTTTCATTGGCATATGCCAGGACGGCCCGGCTACTGTTTGAATCCACGCCCTTATATATCTTCAGCGTGTTCTCGCCTTCTTCATCCAGCGCGACGATAATATTGCCCACTTCACAGTCTGTCTGTTTTTTTATCAATACGAGATCTCCGTCTGAGATCCCGGCATCTTCCATAGAATCTCCGACTGCCCGCAGGAGATAGAACTCTCCCTTCCCGAAAAGCGCTTCCGGCAGGTTTACGTACATTTCGACCAGTTCTTCTTCCTGCTCCGGGTCGCCGCAGCGGATCGATCCGACCAGCGGGGCTGAGAAGAAACCTGTCGTAGTTTTGCTGATCTTGGGAAGATTGGTGATCTCCCCGCTTTCGTAGGTGAGCATCCCCCGTCTGTTCATCTCCACGAGATAGTTGTAGACACATGCAGCGGACCGGTTTACTGCAGAGCCGATCTCACGGGTGGTAGGCGTGGAATGATGTTCTCTGTAGTAATCTCCTATGTATTTGCTGATCTGTTCCATAAGTTCCGGGCTCTTGCTGCGCATGTCGTACACCTCGTTTTCTCTTTTAATCTATCGTAAACATCTTGTTTACGATACTGATTATACTCTCCATAGAAAAGATTGCAATATATTGGGGGCAAAATTAGCCTTGGCTAACCGACGTTGACGGTTCTGGCCGTCAAAGACAAACAAAAGAGGCTACTAGCAAGCGCTATTAGCCTCCGAGCTTTTCGTATCTATTTCGTTTTGTATCCAAGTTTTGGGCCTCTGAAGAAAGACTGTTTGATACTCTCTTCTCATTTCCTCAAAATCATCTTCTGTCATCTGATCTGGTGTAAAGCGGTTTTTATGGCACAGTCTAAGAAGATGAAGGTAGGATAAATCCGGCAAATCCCTTTCTACACAGGACAAAATCCGATATTTGCTGGAACAGTTCTTGCCAGTATAGTAATAATAATCAGATAATGCTGTTGTTAAGACGCTTTGCGTCAATATCCTGATGGTAGGATTCTTCTTCATCTCATCATATCTGCTTCCCCATTCAGGATTCAGCTGATGTAGAGTCTTCGATAGTTTATCTGAAAGAATTTCATATTGAAGAACATCCTCCCGCGTTGGTTCTTCAATCGTATCGATCAGCTCTTCACCCCATATTGTTTTACCGCTATCCAAAATACGGAAAACTTCGATTGGACGGTTAATAAGATGAATATTATCGGAAGTCAATTCGAAGTCATATTGATACGGATGATGTAATTGTTGCTTTTGATAAACTACTTTTGAAATAGGAACATCGTGGTTCGTTTGTTGATTGATCCGTTCAATCAAATGAAAGATTGTTTCTTCCTCTGCCTTGTAGTCTGCTTTATCGCTGACAATATGGAC
>JAFZQL010000136.1 GCA_017620435.1 Erysipelotrichaceae bacterium | reverse complement strand
TTTTGATACTGTTTCTTATTCATGGTATCTGAACGGATTTAAAACGATTTTTAGTTTTTTTAGGATTCTCTCTTTTTTTTCGGGAATCATGTTATGGAGGATGAAATCTATGTTTTGTCTTCTTGGCCTGCGGGTTGATAAAGAAAGGATCTATGGATCGATCAATGATCCTGCGACTGATCGCAGCATTTCTGCAGATCATCGCAATCATCCTGATACTTCTTAGCTAAAGACTAGAAGGTATGTCTGTATGCCCGCGGCCATATGAAAGGGTCATCCTGACAGATGGCCCTTTTCTGGTAAGCCTGTATTGCCCGTTTCTATTATAGCATGATAACGGGGCATCGTCGGTGAATGATACCTGTATATTTCTTTCTTCCTTCCTGTATAATGAAAGTACAGTAACCGATCATATATCATAAAAAGAAACAGGGAGGAACACTATGGGACTTTTAGATGAACTCTTAAAAGAAGGTGCGAATATCATAAAAGAAGTAGCCAGCGATGAAAACAAGGAAAAAGCGGCAGAACTGCTGAATTCATTGAAGGGCACGCTGGAAGAACACGCCGGAGATCTCAAGAATCTGGCGGACGCATTCCAGAAGGAAGTCGGAAGCGGAAAGAAAGAAGAGATGAAATATCAGGAGAGTTACTTCGAACCGGTAGAAGATGGAACTACATCCAGGGAAAGGATCCTGGAAGTCCTGAAAAACGAGTTCCCGAACTATACCGTAAAAGAGAATGTCTCTCCGACTACGATCGGCGGACAGGGACGTTTCATGAACTATTCGATCGTGGTTTACGATGGAGATGTACCGAAGCTCATCATGATGCTGATAGGGAAAACGACCACGACGCACCGGGAATACCGCTGGAGCAGAGAAGAAGCCGAAAAGAAAGGCTATCCGTTCATCAACTTCATCGAACACTATCCGAATACCCCGGAATACATTTCCAACAGACTGCACAAATATCTGTAGTCTGCGGAATAAAACAGAAAGAGAAATGCACTTGTGCGCCTGCGGCGGTTTCAGCGTGATCCCTTACAGGACTTTGCAGGCAGTCGGATCACGTACATGCCGGTATCGTAAGCACAGCTTACTTCAAAGCTGTTTCTCTTTCTTTTTTCATGATGGAAACACTGCTGAATCAACTCTCGTCGAAAGATGTCTGGCTGCAGTTTCAAAGATACAAGACTGAAAGAAATCAGTTAAACAGGAAGGAACTGAAACAGCTGGGATCGTTCATCCAGGAAGAAAGATATCTCGGAATAACCGGGGATCTTTCTTTTTCTTATCCCGTAAAGAAACAGATCACCAAACTCGGTTCAGCGAAGAAAAGGACCGTCTATTCCTACAGCGAAGATGAGACCTGGGTGCTGAAACTTCTGGCTTATCTGCTTTACCGCTACGACGAAAAGATATCGGGGAACTGCTACTCTTTCCGCCGAAACATGACGGCCAAGACGGCCTTCGACAGGATCAGGAAGATCCCCGATCTGAACAGCAGATACGTGCTGAAACTGGACATCCACGACTATTTCAATTCCATCGATACGAATCAGCTGCTGGAGATGCTGAAGAGCATCATCGACGACGATCTTCCTCTTTATGAATTCCTGAAGGATATCCTGACGCAGGACAGATGCATGTATAACGGTAAACTGATACAAGAGAAGCGGGGAGCCATGGCCGGCGTTCCTCTGGCAAGCTTCTTTGCGAACGTCTATCTTCTGGACCTTGACGGATACTTTGAAGAAAAAGGCATCCCCTATTTCCGCTATTCCGACGATATGATCATCTTCTTCGAGAACGAAGAACAGCTGCAGGGAAACGAATCCTTCCTCCGGAGTTTCCTTGCCGGGAAGAAACTCACGCTGAATCAAGAGAAATACCATCTGAGCCGGCCTGAGGAAGCCTGGGATTTCCTGGGCTTCACCTACCGCAGCGGCGAGATCGATCTATCCGATATCACGATTGAAAAGATGCAGGGAAAGATCAGACGCAAGGCCATGAAACTGTTCCGGGAAAGGAAAAGAAAAGGACTGCAATACGAAAAAACGGCCAGGGCCATGATCCGCAGTTTTGATCAGAAGTTCTACGATCTGACCGGCCGCAACGACTTCACCTGGATCCGTTTCTATTTCCCAGTCATCACTTCCGACAAGGGCCTGGAGAAGATCGACCGGTACATGCTGGAATACCTGCGCTATCTCTATTCCGGCAGGCATTATAAAGGCAACTATGCCATCCGGTATGATACTATGAAAAGGCTGGGATATACGCCTTTAAAAGCCGAGTACTACAGATGGAAAAAAGAAAACGAACTGCTCAACAGACAGGCCATATAAAAACCTTCTTCCGGATCGAAGAAGGTTTTTTTATTCATGATTTATAAACAGTTCTTGTAGATCTCTACGACATCTTCATAAGTCAGCGGCACCAGACCCATTTCAAGTCTTCCACCCTCACAGGCATGGGCAGCCATGGCTTCGAAGTTCTTCTCGTCGATATTCAGCTCGCGCAAAGTCATCGGAATGCCCGCATCTATAAAGAACTGTTCGAGGGTATCGATGCTCTTATGGGCGAGTTCTTCTTCGTCGTCGCCTTCCAGTCCCCAGACATTTCTGGCAAAACGGACGAATCTCCAGGTACAGGACGGATCCTTCTTCAGAATATAGCGCATCCATCTCGGCGTCAGGATCGCCAGACCCACGCCATGGGTAATGTCGTAGTAGGCGGAAAGCTCGTGCTCCAGAACATGGCATGGCCAGCCGGTATAGGTCTTTCCGTATTCCGGAATCCCGGAACAGGCAATCGATTCGCAATGCATCAGATTCGCTCTGGCCGTATAGTTGTCCGGTTCTTTCAAAACGATCGGCAGATTCCTGATGACGGTCTTCAGTATCGTCTCGGCGATCCCTTCTGCCAGTTCGCTGTCGCCTATCTGACAGAAGTAGCCTTCGATGATATGGCTCATAATGTCGGCTGAACCGGCTGCCGTCTGATATCTGGAAACAGAGAAGGTATAGGTCGGGTCAAGAATGGAGACTGATGGATAGATCAGTCTGACGCCTTTCTTCTCGTTGGTCTTCATGTTGGAAATAACGCCGAAACTGTCGAAGTCCGACCCGGTCGCGCTAATGGTCAGGATGTCCACCAGCGGCAGGGCTTTCTCATGAGTTTCAGGATGTTTGATCATATTCCACAGATCGTCACCTTCGTAATAACGGCCGCAGCAGATCGCTTTCGAACAGTCTATCGTACTGCCTCCGCCGACTGCCAGCACGGCATCGATCCGGTGTTCCTTACATAAGGCAACACCTCTTTCTACCGATTCAATCCTCGGGTTGGGCTCGATGCCTCCCATCTCAAATACCTGATATACGCCCTCGTTCAGGATCTTCATGATCTCATCGTAAAGACCGATCTTCTTGATCGAACCTCCCGCATAAGTAAGCAGTACGTTCTTTCCGAAAGGCTTTAACGCTTCATCGAGATGGCAGATGGCTCCTTTTCCGAAAAACACCTTAGTCGGTATATGATGTACGAAATTTTCCATGTTTCTTTCCCTTTCTATTTCACCTTCAGCTGTCTGTACAGATATTCTTTAAACAGCTGTGCTTTCAGTTTCGAACAGATATAGGCATTCGCCTGTCTCCCTGTACAGCAATCTCT
>JAFZQL010000135.1 GCA_017620435.1 Erysipelotrichaceae bacterium | reverse complement strand
TGTTTTTCTTTTTCTTCTTCGTTTACGGCAATATCTTCGTGCGCCAGAACTTCGGAGAAGATCGTATCCAATTCATGCGACTGATAATCGGCATCGTTCTGATTGATCGATTCGCCGTTATTGACTTTATTGACATTTTCAGCAATCTGCTGCAGCAGTTCATTATCGGCATCCGACATTTTAAATGTATTCTTTACATCGTCGGTCTGATCGGGAATATCCACTTCCTGATATGGAACATCGTATTTTACATGATCTGTCTGAATGTCGGGAACTTCACTGTCGTCTGTTCCGAAAACGCCATCCAGATTATAGAAAGCAAGAAGTCTGTCCAGATCAGCTTCATTGTTTCTGACCGGTCTTTCTTCCGCATTATCGGTATCAAAATCGACATCAAGCATTCTTCCGAGTTCTTCGGAAAGCGTTTCTGTTGCTGCATGTGCATCAATAAACTGATCAAATGCATCTTCTCCGGCCCGCATCAGTGAATCGACTGCAGGCGGCATTGATCCGAAAGAAAAGCCTAAGCTTTCACTTAATTCCTTTTTCAGTGATACCAGATCAATATTCTTCAGTTCTGTCAATGTCGGATCAGATCTGTCATCCAGATGCCTGTCAAGATAATCAACTGCTCTGTTAACAAAACCCAGCAACATTATGTTTTTAGGTTTCACTTCTTCCTCCTAGTCAGCACGAGTATTCCGTCGCCGATATTATCAAACATCATTATATCAAAACGCTCATCATTATGCACCTTTTCTCGGAATTTGATGATCTTTTTCACCAGATTTCTCAGGTTTCTTGAAGTGATACTTTCAGGATCATAAATCAGACCGTGAAAAACCGTATTATCAAAAACCATGACGCCGTCGCTCTTCAGATTATCCAGAAACATCTCCAGATACTTTCCGTACTGTGCCTTTGCCGCATCGACAAATATCAGATCATAGCGTTTGTCTGTCTTGAATTCTTCGATTGCCGTATGATACGGAGTGATCTGAGCAGACAGTCCGTTCTGCGCTATGTTTTCGACTGCTTCCTGATAAAGCTCCTCGTTTTTTTCCAGAGTATCGACATGGATCCGTCTGTCAAGGGAAGCCATCTGTATTGCCGAATAGCCTACAGCCGTTCCCAGTTCCAGGATCTCTATACAGTCGTGTTCCCGGATGATATTTAAAAGAAAGGCAAGCCCTTCATCCTTGATGATGGGCACGCCTTCCTTTAAAGCTTTTTCTTTCAGTGTTTCACTCATTGCATGATCTGCTTCACATAGTCGATAAAGCCGGCACACTTTTCTTTTGCCTGTTCCATGCTGGCATCTTTCACGGAAAGATAGCACTTGCACTTCGGTTCTGTGCCTGAAGGCCTGATCGCGATGAAGGAACCGTCCTCCAGATAATATTTTAATACATCGGAGACATCGTGTTCCGCAAAATCTTTCACCTGATCGCCTTCATAGACCTTCTGAAGCTTGTAGTCTTCGATCTTCAGTGTCCTGTATCCAGGGATCTGCAGCGGATTGTTTCTGACATTGGACATGATCTGCTGCAGCTTGACAGCACCGTCAGCGCCCGGAAGCATGATGGAGAACTGGGTATCGTAGTAGTAGCCAACCTTTTCATATGCTTCGATCATGACATCCATCAGGGTCTTGCCCTGTTCCAGGTAATACGCACAGGCTTCTGCCAGAAGCAGACAGGCCTGGGTAGCGTCCTTGTCTCTGACAAACGGTTTGATCAGTGAACCGTAGGATTCTTCATAGCCGAAAACATAGTTCTTTTCATGCGTCTTTTCATACTGTCTGACCTTGTTGCCGATGTACTTGAAGCCGGTCAGGGTTCTCTCGTTGTCGCAGCCGTGGTATCTGGCGATCGCTTCACCGATATCGCTGGTAACGATTGTATTGAACATGCACGGATTTTCTACCTTGATACCGAGATCCTCATACGAAGAAAGAATGTATTCCAGAAGCAGTGCTCCGGTCTGGTTGCCGTTTAAAACGATATATTCGCCGTGATGCAGGATACCTACACCCATTCTATCGCCGTCAGGGTCGGTAACCAGCAGCAGTTTCGCGTCGATCTGCTTGGCCAGTTTCAGTACTTCTTCATAAGCGCCCGGCTCTTCCGGGTTCGGCGTCTTGGTTGCCGAGAAAGCAGGATCAAAAACAGACTGGCTTTCGACGGCTTCCACATCGTAGCCGGCCATTTTCAGCGTATCCATGACCGGATAATAGGAAGTACCATGCTCCGGCGAGAATGCGATCTTGAAGTTCTTGTTCAGACCTTTTCTTAACTGGATGGATAGGCAATCGGCATAATAGGCATCGTCTACTTCCTTGTTTACGATATGGATCAGACTCTTGTCGTAATTCTCAGGAGGAAGGATATCCAGGATATCCCCCAGCTTTCCGATCTCATCGATCACCTTTGCGGCAAGTTCCGGGATCAGCTGGCAGCCTGTTTCGTCGTAAAGCTTGTAACCGTTGTATTCCTTCGGGTTATGAGAAGCGGTGATCATGATGCCGCCGTCGCAATGGAAGAATCTTACCGTATAGGAAAGCTCCGGTGTAGGTCTCAGGGAATCAAAGATATAAGTTTCAATGCCGTTGGCAGCCAGCAGTCTGGCACAGTCAAAAGCGAATTCTTTTGAATTGAACCGGTTGTCATAGGCGATCGCAACGGAATGCTTATTGTTTCTGTTAAGATAATTGGCAAAGCCCAGTGTCGCTTTTCTGATGGTATAGATATTGAGACGGTTCGGACCGAGACCCATCAGGCCTCTCATGCCTGCCGTACCGAAGGCTACATCCGTATAGAATGCATCCTTGATCTCCTGTTCGCTTAACGCCTTCAGCTCTTCTTTTGTTTCTATGCTTAAATTAGGATGGTTCAGCCATCTTTCATAACTCTCTCTGTAATCCATAGTTCTCCTTATTAATGAAAAACAAGGGAAGAATCTCTCTTCCCTTTCTTTACGTTTTTGATTACTCAATAACCTTTTGTGTTCTCAAGATTTCTTCGATAGCTGTAATCGCTGTGTCTTCGTCTTCGCCTTCACAAGTAATGGTAATTTCAGACTGTGTAGGGATACCTAGCGACATAACACCCATAATAGATTTCATGTTTACAGATCTTTCTTTAAAAGAAACCTTAACATCACATTTGAATTTACTTGCAGCGTTCACAGCAACAGTTGCAGGACGAGCGTGTAAACCTACCGGATCAACAACTAATACATTGATTTCCTTCATGTCGTTCCTCCTTTTCTAAATGGATATACAATATATATCATATTTATTATAGTAATGAAAGCGCTTTAATTCAAGTGATTGACCCTTAATTCATGTATTTCATTTATGATAGGTTTCGTGGTTCAGGATCTTGAAACAGCGGTAGATCTGTTCCAGAAGGATGAGTCTGGTCATCTGATGCAGGAATGTCAGATCGGAAAGCTTCAGCGATTCGTTCGCTCTATTTCTTAATCTGTCATCCAGACCCAGAGAACCTCCGATCACAAAGGTAATGCGCGGATTCCTGACGAACAGTTTATCCAGTTTATCCGCCAGCGACAGCGAATCGATAGAACTGCCGTGCAGATCCAGCAGAATGACATATTCATCATCTCTGATCTTATCTAAAAGCCGGTCTGCCTCAACAGACAGAACGGCTTTTTCATCAGTTCCGATACTTTCGTCTTTTACTTCAATGATTTCAAGGCGGTGATAACGGCTGATCCTTGATACATAATCATCGATAAGAGTCCTGAGATTCTTATCCTTTACTTTGCCGACGCAGACGATCTTAATCATTTCCTGTACTTAATACCAGTGTTTCGGCATTCCTCAGTACTTCAAAAGTATAGACTTCTTCAGGCATATAAGATACCTGCAGATAATCGTTCAAGCCATCCAGAAGGGTATCGTTGATCCTGATCAGTACGTCTCCCGCCCTCACACCGGCAGCAGAAGCCAGAGAATCATCCAGTACTCTCTGTACATACAGACCCGATATGGTCTGAATATCCAGATTCAGATTGGCTTTTTCATAGTTCGGCATTTCTTTGATATAGGTGCCTTTGATTCCGTAATTCGCCTTGACAGTTTCCTGCTGAGCGATGATCCGATCCGCTACGATCCTGATTTCATTTGCGGTAAGCGCAAAACTGTTCTGTTCATCCAGGGACATGGTATTCATTCCGACCAGTTCTCCATTCATATTCAGAAGCGGACCGCCGGAGTATCCCGGAACCATCACGGATGAAAGTCCGATCACATCAAGATAGTAATCGTGCGGTACATAGTCGACATAGATGTTGTTTTCTATCGTCAGTCTTTCATCGGAAATCATACCCAGCTGAACGCTGCCGGCATAGTCAAGTGAAACAGGCGTACCGATGCTGATCACAAATTCCCCTTTTTTTAATCGGGTCGCATCTCCTATTTTTACAGGAGTGACCTGATACGGGCATTCCAGCTGCAAGACAGCCAGATCGGTATAGATGTCATAGCCCGCCGGTATCGCATTCACGCTGTAGGAAGATCCCAGGATAACGGTGATATTCCCCGCGTCTTCTATTCCATGATATGCCGTAAGAACATATACCGTTTCCTCTTCCTGCTGATAGATAAAACCGCTTAAGACAGATCCGTCGGCACTGATAGAAACGACAGAAGAACTGTTCTCTTCAACGACTCTTGTGAAATCGGTAGAAAAACCGGAGACGCTGTATTCATTAACGATCTCCTGTCTGTTGACATCGTTTTTGTCTGATCGAAAAGACAGGGCGGTCATCCAGACTGCCAGGATCAGAATCAGTATATAGATGAGTCGATTACTCTGTTTCATAACTGTATTCTATCAGTCGAGCAGTTCACAAGGCAAATAGTAGCAGGCATTGACTCTTGTGCCGTTGACTTCAAAAGTAAGATGAAGATGGACGCCTTCCGATGTTCCGGTATTGCCCATCTGTCCGATGATCTGTCCTCTGCTGACATTCTCTCCGGCTTCGACATAGGCAGGAACATTCAGATGCATGTACATCGTTCTAACGCCGTTCTGGTGGTTGATAATGCAGAAGTTGCCCATATCGTAACGATATCCGGTTCCGTCTACCACTCCGCTGTCTACGGCATAAACCGCGGCATACTTTTCATAACGGTTGATGATGTCCGTTCCTGTATGGCCCGGATAGCAGCCCCAGTGGCAGGTAATATGCGGGTTATCGACCGGCCAGATGTAGTTTCCTGTACCGATCATGACGACCTGTTTGGTTCCCACGGCGATAACGCCTCGTTTTGGCTGTTTGATCACGTTCTCGGACAGCGCTTTACCTGATTCCAGCACGCCGTTGATCCAGGTCTCTTCGTAAAGAACGTTCTTGATGCCCGATTCCTCCTGTACACGGACTTCATAAACGCCCATTTCCAGGGTATTGTCTTCGACATACTCCGGTGTTTCAGGAGTAATGGACTGCTGCGAGAGACGTTCTTTTGTGACCTCGATCGTAATCGGTGATGTATAGTATGTGACATTCAGTTCCATTCCCGGAACGATGATCTGATTTTCATTGGAAAGCACTCCCGTATTCAGCATTACCAGCTGTTTCGGGCTCATATCGCCGAAGTAATAACCGACACCCTGCAGGGTATCTCCTTCTTTAACGGTATAGTATTCTCTCTCTTTATTTCTGCCGTAACACAGAAAATCATAGATCTCATCGGCGTTTTTGAAGATCTCATCCGGGGAGACGATAGCTTCTTTGGTCTGAATCGTTTCTTCCAGCAAAGCGTTTGTTTCCACGCTGCCTAATTCGATCGGAGAAGGAATAGGCAGGTTGTTTGTGATCTTCATCAGCGTGTCTTCCGATACGAAGTTCAGGAAAAACGACTCCAGGGCAGTCTGGAAGTCTTTGTAATTCTTTACATAGATGATCTCATAGACACCTTCTGCAGTAGAAAACTCGACTGCCGTCGTCTTAACACCCAGAAGATTATTCGTCACAAGATAATCCATGATACGATCATCGATATTCTCAAAATGAATAAATGATTTTTCTTCTACGATATAGATATCGTTACTAAGACCGAGTTCCGTATCCGGAAAATCTTTTTCATAGTCGCGGTATCTCTCGGAAATCAGTTCATTCAGATGATCCAGATCGGTTATAACGCCGATCAGTTTCCCTTTGTAGTAGATCTTGTGATAAGAAACCTGATCCTGGCCATAGGAAAGAATTTTCTGGCTGACCAGAGAACTGCTGTTTTCGATGTTTGCTTCGATCTGCTCCCGTCTTCCGATCAGCTCAGGAAGCAATACTGCAATTCCTAAAGCCAGGACCAGCGACAGAAGCACTACGATTAGTTTCTTCAATAAGTCTCCTCTACACTGTTCTTAATGCCGTAGAACGCGTTGATCTCTTTTTCAAAAGCCAGAACTACTTTACCGGTAGGACCGTTACGGTGCTTGGCAATCAGCAGTTCAACGTCTTCCCTTTCACTTTCGGCATTCTCTTCTCTATTATAGTAGGCATCACGATACAGGAACAGTACCAGGTCGGCATCCTGTTCCAGCGCTCCGGATTCTCTTAAGTCCGATAGCATTGGCCTCTTGTCCTGTCTGGATTCCACGCCTCGTGAAAGCTGCGATACGGCAATGACCGGAACATTCAGCTCTCTGGCCATCGCTTTCAAACGACGCGAGATCTCGGATACTTCCTGCTGTCTTGAATCCGACTTTCCGGACGCCTGTATCAGCTGGATGTAGTCGACAATGATCATGTACAGACCGTTGTCCTGCGCCAGTTTTCTGGCCTTGGCATACATTTCAGACACCTTGATGCCCGGCGTATCGTCAATAAAGAAATTCTGTCTCTTTAGCTGCTGAGACGCTTCATTGATCCGGGACCATTCCTCATCGTTCAGATTACCTGTTCTTAACTTCTGTATCTCGACTTTGGATTTTGCGGCAAGTATTCTCATCGCAACCTGTTCGGCAGGCATCTCAATTGAGAAGATCGCTACGGAACCATGGGTAACGGATGCGGAATTCATTGCGATATTTAAAGCCAGAGATGTCTTTCCCATGGACGGACGGGCCGCAACAATGATCAGATCGCCTTTCTGGAAACCTGCGGTCTTATGATCGAGATCCGCATATAGAGAACGGATACCGGTAATATCCGAACCCGCTTCCTGTATCGCTTCGATGTGTTTCAGATAGGCGTCGAATACTTCTTCGCCTGTCTTGAAATCGGAGCTCAGTTTTGATCTGGTCACTTCCGTGACTTTTCTTTCTACGTTTTCCAGCATCTCATCGACAGAGATCTGTGAATTGTAGGCATCATTGGAGATTTCTTCTCCGACTTTGATGACTTTTCTGGCCAGTGATTTATTCTTGATAATGGCGATGTAATCCTTTGTATTGTTCGCAGAGATCGTCGCATTGACCAGCTGCATCAGATAATCCAGACCGCCGATCCGATCGTACACGCCAAAATCCTTCAGCTTCGTAGACAAGGAGACCGTATCGACCTGCTCCCTCTTCTCGTACATCGCCGACATGACATTGTAGATGTGCTGATGCTTCTCCAGATAAAAATCATCCGCCTTGATCTCGGCTTCCGCGCACTGACGCATCGCTTCCGGATACAGCATGATATTCCCCAGCAGAGACTCTTCCGCCTCGATGGAATACGGCATTGACTTGTTACTCATGTTTAGTCCTCAACCAGTTCTACCTTGATCTTTCCGATCACGTCTTTATACAGTTCGATCCTGATCTCATAGGTACCGAGTTCATTCAAAGGTTCGTTGTCCTTGATTTTACGTTTATCGATTATGATACCCTGTTTCTTCAGCTCATCCTCGATCTGTTTGGTAGAAACGGAACCGGATACCTTCCCCTCTCTGGCCTTTACCTTAAATGTCAGAGTCCTTTCTTCCAGGACCTTCTTTAATTCTTTCGCTTCTTCTCTTCTTTTCTCGTCCAGTTCAGCTTCCTGCTGCTTCTGCTGATCCAGGACTTTCTTTGATCCGGATGAAGCCATGACTGCAAGACCGCGGGCAATCAGAAAATTACGGGCATAGCCGTCGGCAACATCTTTGATCTCACCCTTTTTTCCTACTTTATTGACATCAGTTAACAGTATTACTTTCATCGCTTTCTCCTTTCAAATAATCATCCAGTATCTTCAGCAGATCCGCTTCCAGTTTCGAAACACTTGCATCGCTGGTCTGCATGCCGGCGGCCGTCATATGACCTCCGCCCTGCATCTTTTCCATGATGACCTGAACATTGATCTTCCCTTTTGATCTTGCCGAGATCATCGCTTCCTCTTTTCCTGTATAACAGATCACGAAAGCCGCTTCGATCTCTTTTACTTTTACCATCATATCACAGGCCTGGGATGCAAGAGAACGGCTGAATACACCTTCGTTCAGGGACGCGATCATAATACCGTTCTTGTAAAGCTTCCCGGCATTGATGATCTTGCTTCTCTGCATGACGTTCTCATAAGGTTCCTGCGACAGTTCATCGCAAAGCATCGGATCGGCACCGTATCTTCTTAACTGTTTTGCTACATCGAAAGTCCTGGAACCTGTTCTGACCCGGAAATGATCCGTATCGATCAGGATTCCCAGATACATGATATTGGCTTCTTCCGGCATGACTTCGACCTTTCTGCCGAAATACGGGAAGAATTCGATCGCGATCTCGCAGGTCGAAGAAGCAGCCGCTTCAACATATGCCATCATCGGAACCACATCCAGATCGGCTCTACGTCTGTGATGGTCGATGATGATAATCTTTTTCGCTCTCTGCAGAAGGTCTGCGCCGTTGGATTGAGAAAGACTGTGATGATCGACCATGATCGTCAGTGTTTCATCATCCAGATGTTCCATGGCTTCCGTTTCCGTTACAAAACTGTGCTTCTTCTCCATGATACCGGCATATTTCTTCATCACATCAGAAATCATCGGTTCCATGCCTCCGCTTCTGGATACGATATAGGTCGGTTTGCCAAGACTTAGAGAAATAATCGACATGGCGATCGCAGAACCGATACAATCCGCATCCATATCCTTGTGCCCGACAATGATCACGTTGTGTGCCTTCCCGATCTGATCCCGGATACTGTTGGAAGCGACGCGCACTTTCGTCTTGTTCTGGTTTTCCCTGGCTTCCGAATTGCCGCCGAAGAAAGTCGCATCCTCACCAATCTTCCTGACGACGACCTGGTCTCCGCCTCTGGTCTGTGCCAGACTTAACAGAGAACGGACAGACTCGTCGAGTTCTTCATAGTTCTCGCTGCCTCTGGCAAAAGCCATGGACAATGTGACATCCAGTCCGGCATCTTTACTGACTTTACGGACCTTGTTCAGGATCGAGAAACGGTCGTTCATGATATTCCGGAAGATCTGTTCATTCATGATCAGAAGCATCCTGTTGTTTTTCAGGGTCTTGTATACGACCTGATAATTCTTGAAATAGTCGATGACCGGTACTTTGATATAGGAATTCACATAGGAAAGATCATCTTCCGACATCGTCGATTCATCGTAGTTGTCGTAGCTGATCAGTCCCAGCACACAGCTGCTGTCAGAGAGTTTCTTGTTTAGATCGTACTCGGAAGTGATGTTTTTAAAGATCAGAACGCTCTCCTTGTCGATCTTGTATACTGAATACTTTTCGTCGTTGATGATCACCGTCTGGGTATTCGCTTCGTTTTTCAGCATTTCCTGCAGTTCAGGCAGCCAGTTCAGCAGTTTCTCATTCAGATGATCCATGTTCCTTTTCAGAAAGAAATCGGACAGGAAGATGATCTCATAGTTCTCGTTGTAGGCCAGAATGCCGATATCGCAGCGTTCCAGTACTTCCTTATAGGTCAAATCCAGTCTGTTTTCGATATCCTTGTTGGCTTCCGCCCGCATCATATCCAGGGAATAGTAGATGATCAGCAGGACGACGACAAAGACTGCCGCCACGATCGCCGCCAGCGTGATGTTCTGTTTAAAAAACAGCGACAGTGCCGTCAGGCTTAAAACAACAGCGGCAATCGTAAAGATCGCCAGAGATGTTACAAATGTTCTTCTTTTCATGACTGTTTATTCGAAATTTTCGATTCCAGATATCTCCTGAGCGGTCCGCTTCCGTAGAGAAAACCAAGCACCATCAGTACAACAAGCAGGATCGGCACAAAAAACGCCAGCAGGATAAAGAATGATCCGACGTTTCTTCTTAATACGATGACACCGTAAAGGATCACGAACAGATAGCCGTAATACAGCAGTACCATCGTTCCCAGCAGTGCGATCGTCATGCCGGCATAATACAGGACCTGATTATCGATAT
>JAFZQL010000134.1 GCA_017620435.1 Erysipelotrichaceae bacterium | reverse complement strand
GTCGCATAGATCTCGACATCGATCTGGTTCAGCAGATGTCCGATCGCACCCATGACATCATCGTGACCGTGAGAGATGAAAAGACCCTTGATCCGCTGTTGATGTTCGATTAGATAAGTATAATCCGGAATGATGTATTCAATACCCAGCTGTTCCGCTTCGCTGGGATATTTCAGACCCGCATCGATGATAAAAATATCACCGTCTATTTCCACCAGGTACATGTTCTTGCCGTCTTCATCAAGACCGCCAAGTGCCATTAATCTAATTTTCTGCACCTATTATTTTCCTCCAAAACTCTTATGTAATTATATGTTAAATAACTGATATTTTCAAATGCCGATATCGGCCTTATACATGACAAAAAGACTGTTTCAATACGTGGTAAATCTATTCCGCCAGGATACCGTTCAAGGAGAACGACTGGACTTCAGTGATCTTTACTTTTACGATCTCTCCGACTTTTACGTTTTCTCCGGCAAAATTCACCAGCTTGTTTTCCGGCGTATATCCGGAATATACCGAACTGTTGCGCTTGCTGATGCCGTCAACCAGAACTTCAACAGTCCTGTCCTTGAATCGCTGATTGTTTTTATTGGCATAATAGGCAACTTTTTCATTCAGGCGCTGCAGTCTTTCTTCCTTGACTTCACGTGCTACCGTATCTTCCATCAAGGCTGCCGGAGTGCCTTCTCTTTTTGAGTAAATAAAAGTAAATGCGTTATCGTATTCACAATGATCGACTGCGCTTAACGTATCTTCAAAGGCTTCGTCCGATTCATTCGGAAAACCGACGATGATATCGGTCGTAAAGGAAAATCCCGGGAGTTCTCTTTTCAGCTTGTCATACAGTGCAAAATACTCTTCTCTGGTATATCTGCGGTTCATCTTCTTGAGGATCTGCGTGTTTCCGGACTGCAGCGGAAGATGGATGTACGGCATGATGTTTCTGTTGTTTCTGATGGCTTCAATCATCGTATCATCGAAGTCCCACGGATGGGAGGTCATGAAACGGATCCTTGGAATGCCTGTCTTTGCCACGTCTTCCAGCAGGTTCCCGAAAGTATAATCCTGCTTCAGATCCTTGCCGTAGGCGTTGACATTCTGCCCCAGGAGGCAGACCTCTTTATATCCCTGATCGATCAGTGTTTTGATCTCATCAATGATGTCTTCCTTCTGTCTTGATCTTTCTTTGCCTCTTGTATACGGAACGATGCAGTAGGTACAGAACTTGTCGCATCCGTACATGATGTTGACCCAGGCCTTGTGGGACATGAAACGGCTGACCGGAACATTCTCGATGATCTCGCCCATCTTGGAGAATACTTCTACTTTTCTTTTTTTATCTGTATGGATCTCATACAGCAGCTTTGGCAAGGAAGTGATGTTGTGCGTACCGAAAATAAGATCTACCTGACGGTATTTCTCCAGGATCAGCGCAACCGTTTTTTCTTCCTGTGCCATGCATCCGCAGATGCCGATCAGCAGATCAGGATTATATGTTTTTAAACGCTTTAAAGCACCGATCTCTCCCAGGACTTTTTCTTCAGCCCCCTGTCTTACCGCACAGGTATTGATCAGGATCAGATCGGCGTGTTTCTCGTCATCGCATCCGGCATATCCCATGGAATCCAGAATACCTGCTATGGTCTCCGAATCCCTCTGATTGGCCTGACAGCCGTGGGTAACGATGTAATATTTCTTGTTCTTTCCCAGTTCCCGATACTTTTCATCAAGCGAGAAATCCAGTTTTTCCGGGATCTCTCTGTTTCTTCTTCTGGCATCATTCAATGAAGGTAGAACATAGTCTTTTCTGGTCATAACACTATTCTAATGAAAAGTATAAAAAAAACCAAGTTGGTACTTGGTTTTATTGTGACAACGCTTCTACCGGGCATGTAGCAACGCAGGCACCGCAGTCAACACAGGTTTCTTCGTTGCATGTCGACTTGCCTTCTTCATCCAGTTCCAGAGAACCGGTCGGGCAAACACCTGTACATGCGCCGCAGCCAATACATAAATCACGATCAATCGTTACTGGCATCTCTCATACCTCCTTTATACATTGCAATTATAACATAATTGTTTAGAAATTAGTAAAGACCTATTTTTCTTTGATTTCCAGTGCGAGGAAGTCCAGCTGATCCTGATCAACGGTATTCGGCGCATCGGACATCAAACAGTAGGCAGTCGCCGTTTTCGGGAAGGCTACGACATCCTTGATATTGTCTGTTCCAGAAAGGATCATCATCAGTCTTTCCAGACCGATACCCACACCGCAGTGCGGTGGAGCGCCGTAATCGAAGGCTTCAATGAAGAATCCGAACTTGTTTTTGATCTGTTCCTTGGTCAGTCCAAGAGCATCGAACACTTTTGCCTGCATTTCCGAATTATGGATCCTGACCGAACCGGAAAGCAGTTCATAACCGTTAAGTACCAGGTCGTAGGCTCTGGAGTAGCAGTTTTCCTGGTCACTGGTCAGCTTGTCGATGTCTTCGTCTCTAGGCGCTGTGAACGGATGATGAGCGGAAACCCATCTTCCTTCTTCTTCGGAATACTCGTACATCGGGAATTCAGTGATCCATTCAAAACAGTACCTGCTTCTGTCGATCAGATCCAGTTCTTCTCCCAGTTTCTTCCTCACGGCTCCCAGGGCCGTTTCTGCGATGTTTTTCCTGTCGGCGATCATTAATACTACATCGCCGCTTTCCAGCTGCAGAGCGTCCTTTAAAGCTTCCTTTTCAGCTTCCGGCAAGGCATTGTTTACCGAACCCGAGAAAGCACCGTTATCGTATTTCAGATAGGCAAGCGCTTTTGCCTTGTAGATCTTGACGAATTCATTCAGTTCATCGAATTTCTTTCTTGACAACTTATCGGAAACGTTCTTGAATACTAAAGCCTTTACGATCCCTCCGTCAGCGATACAGTTCTTGAATACCGCAAACTGCGAATCCCTGAACAGGTCGGTAACGTTGGACATCGGATTGCCGAAACGAAGATCCGGTTTATCCGAACCGTAAAGATCCATCGCATCTACATACTTGATCCTAGGGAATTCCAGGTCATCGATCCCTTTT
>JAFZQL010000133.1 GCA_017620435.1 Erysipelotrichaceae bacterium | reverse complement strand
TGCATGTTCGACTATGCCACCCACAAGGACTTCGGCAGCGGCGACAGGATCTGCTACCACGGCGTCATGGACGCTTTCCGAAACCCGAAAACGGCATCCTACGTCTATGCGATACAGGGAGAAAACAAAGACATACTGGAAATCTCCTCCACCATGGATATCGGAGACTATCCGGGAGGAACCATCGGCGATTTCTACGTCTTTTCCAACGCCGACAGCGTACGTCTGTACAAGAATGATGTCTTCGTCAAGGAATACAGGAAAAGCCGCTTCAGAGCCCTGAAACACGGCCCATTGAAGATCGATGATCTGATCGGCGAACTGCTGGTAGAGAATGAAGGATTCGACAAGAAAAAAGCCAAAGACATCCACGATGCCCTGCAGATCCTGAAGAAAGACGGGACTGAACATCTCCCTCCGATTCAGGGTCTCAAGATTGCCGCAACGATCAAGAAATACAAGATATCAGATGGCGAAGCCAACAGGCTGTACGGCAGGTACGTAGGCAACTGGGGCGGTGAAGCCACGGTATGGAGATTCGATGCGATCAGGAACAAGGAAGTCGTCTTAAGCAGGAAACTCTGTCCGAATGCCGATCTGCATCTTGAGGTCAGAAATAGTTCCAGCATTCTGAAAGAAGGCGATACCTACGATATGGCAGCTATCCGTATCCGTATCCTTGACGGCAACGGCAACATCGCACCGTACGCCCAGCTTCCTGTAACTTATACAGCAGAAGGGGTCATTGAAACCGTCGGGCCGAAAGTATCTACAGCCGAAGGAGGCATGACCGGAACCTATGTCAGAACGACCGGCAGAAAAGGCAAAGGAAAACTCACCATCCATGCGGATGGGATGGAAGATGTAGTCATCGATTATCAGGTGGAATAAATGAATGAGAAACAGCTGAAGGCGATCCGCTACTACGAAGGAGACGTCTCGGGAGACGATCCTTTCTGGTCCGATCCGAAAGCCTATGTGACACTGAATTCCCTGTTCTTTGAAGGAATTGAAGCGGAAAGAAGAAGAGCCAGAGAAAGAAATATCTCAATCCTGAGATCCTGTCCGATCCGGTGAGACTGTTCACCTTACTGAAAGATCTTTTAAGTGCCTTTACCGTTTCAGGAAATGAAAGAACAACCTATCGGGTAGAACGTTATGATGACTATCTGGAGATGAAGGAGAAAGGAAAAACCGTATCCTTTACCTCGACCTCTTTAGACGGTTTTCTGAAGGAGTATTCCGATCGGATAGGGATCACGTTGATGGTATTCCATATCCCTCAGGAGGCTCCTGTGCTGGCTTTTGGCGAGGTTCTGAAAGAAGGATACCTGAAGGTACAGGAGAACGAGATCCTGCTTCCTCCGGGACTTTCTTTAGAGCTAAAAGAGATCCCTCTGGAAGAAGAAGATTTGGAAATCAAAGATGCTTTGGGTGATCCTCCGATCGTCAAATGTAAGGCCTACATCAAAGAAAAAGATACATCCAGAAACAGCGACCTGTCTTCACCGGTCTGCGACTTGAAAGGTCCTCAAAGCGGTATAAGAGTCTATGAGGCACTCAATAAAGGAAGAGAACCGGATCTTGAAGATGTAGAGATCTATGCGGAATGGAAGAGAGAATTTATAGAGAAAGTGCTGTCGGAATAAATGAAAAGATCGAAACAGGCGGCGATCTGTGAAAGGATCGCCAGAAAAGCAGTCGTTCCGAAAGGAAAGACGATGACGGAAGTCATCCTGGCCTTTCGTCGTGCCAAGGGAGAAAAGAAATACAGACTGCCGCTTCTGGTTAAAATCAAGGACAGAGGCAAGATCGAAGACATCGATTCCGACATGCAGCTGTTCTACATGAATGTGGAGAGTGAAAGCGATCGGCTGATCATCTACCCGCATGGAGGCGCCTACGTAGAAGAAATGCTGCCGTTCCACTGGCTGATGCTGGACAAGATCACATCCAGGGTGGATTCCACCTTCATCATCCCCGATTATCCGCTGGCGCCTTATGCGGATTACAGGGAGTGTTACGAAAAGATGCGGATCTTCTACGAGAAAGTGCTGAAGTACTATCCCGAGAAGAAGATCATCTTCATGGGCGATTCAGCCGGCGGAGGACTGGCCTTGGGGCTGAACATGTATTTCCATAAACTGAGATTAAAGACCGCAGACAGACTGATCCTGATGTCTCCGTGGGTAGACCTGATCATGGATAATCCTGAAATCAAGAACTATCTGAAAGTGGATCCGACCCTGAAATATGATGAACTCCTGATAGACGGGGCATACTGGGCAAACGGAGACGACCTGCATGACTACCGGCTTTCGCCGATCTACGGAGACATGGAAGGCCTGAAGGAGGTGACCCTGTTTACCGGTACGCATGAATTCTTTTATCCGGATATCGTGAAGCTCTCAAAGATCCTGGAAGACAAGGGCGTCAGGACCAGACTCTTTGTCGGAGAAGGACTCAACCACGTCTATCCTGCTTTTCCGATCCCGGAAGCGGATCAGGCGATACAGACGATCTGCGACATCATCAATGAAGAATAAAAAACTCTGTTCACCGGAACAGAGTTTTTAAACTTTACCAGTCCGAATCCCAGTCGGATCCGCCTGAATCCCAGGAATCCCAGGAATCATCAGAATCCCAGCCGGAGTCGCTGTCGGAAGAAGACCAGCTGTCGTCATCGTAGTCATCATAGTAGTACGAATCGGTAAAATCGTCGTAGTCTTCATTGTAGTAGTACGAATCATAGTAAGTATAATCATCGTAGTAGTTGTCGTAGAACGTATCGTACGGGCCGTAGTAGTACCAGTCGTCGTTGTTGTAATAGTAGACGTCGCTTCCCTGGGTGTAGTAGGCTCCTGAAGGCGTGACGTAGTAGCCGTCATGACGGTGCTTGTAGCGTCTGTAGAGAACACCTCCTACGCCTAAGACAGCCGAGAACAGCCAGATGCAGATGATCGGAATGATGATCAGCTTGGTCCTGTTCTT